>NZ_LRPD01000007.1:0-198346 GCF_001605865.1 Acinetobacter sp. NRRL B-65365
ATTAATCAACTAAATAGACACATTGTTGATGAAATCGAACAGGATCTTGAAAATGTTGAAAAACATACTTTGCATGGACTGCCAAGTATAGATAACGAAATAAGTGTAGTTGCTTTTACATCCATTAATGCCTCAAAAAATCAGACATTGCAGAATATTGGCTTTTTGGTAGAAAAAACGGAAAAACAAGAGTTACGTATGAATGGAAGTTTTGAACCGAAACTATCTTATTTTAGAACGAGACTATATCTAGATTTTTACCTCAATATTATTAAAGAGTAGCAGGATAAAAGACTTTTTACTTCTTTATTAAGCAACCTAGGGATATTTTATAAAACTATTGACGTTTCCAATCACTAACAATTATCATCAAGTCGCTGACCACATTGTCAGTCGGTTTTGACAGGCCGTTTAGTAAAGAGCATCAGAGTTATTCCTTCTGAGGGGTAATTTTGTGCGCACTTCTCGTCCCTTACTCGTTGCGGTAGGGCGGGTGAGGGACGCCTTGTGCGTGCTGATTCTTTACTATCAGTCTGTCAACCCTTGCTCGTTCTGCCACCATAAACAACGAAGGGATTGCATCATGAAATTTAATAAGATCACTTTAAGCATTGTTGCTTGTACATTAGGTGTATCAATATACACTTATCAATTGTATGCAGGTAAAAGCCCACAAGCCGCTACAGGTGTTGTAACCTCAACATCCTCCACCTCATTAGATCATAAAAATAATAGAGTTCTAGTTAAGAATCTGAATGATGCTCAAGCTTTATTTAATATTTTATATAAACCTGTTGATAAAAATGCCATAAAGAATAAAGAAGACTTAGAAAATTTCAGTAAAGCAAAGGACAGCGAGTTTAACTTTATTGCTTATTTAGATGCTGTGCTTTCGGCATATCAATACAAAGGTATCAAGACTTATAAAAATAATGGAGTAGACCGTTATCTAGTGGCTTTTACTCATAAGGATGCTGTGTACGCAGATATGTCTAGTGAAGGGAGTATGTTAGATTTATTTCTTTTTCAAAAAGTAGGAGAAAGCTATGAGCTTATTGCAAGTACTTCTAGTGAAGGCTTAGTTAATGGTTCATCTGGGTCAACTGCTAAAGATGATATGGCTTATGATCATATTATGAATAGTGAGCCTATAAATATTGGTAAAAACCATAAAGGGTTTGCTGCTAGCCTTTCCTTTGGTGGGGGTGGTCAGGAAACTAATTTTGCAAGTATCATTCTTATTGATGAATCAAAAAATAAAATCTATGAGATTGATAATGAAATAAAATTAGCACAAAAGCATTGGGGTAGTGATACAGAGTTTAGTTATGACTCTTTTTACTTTTTGGATGAAAGTACGGAAAATAAAGGAGTTTATAATTTAAATGTGCTTTATGAAGGCAATAAGGATGTATCAAAAGAAGGAAGTTTAGTGCCCAAGATAGTTCCTTATAATGTTTATAAAACTTATGAGTTTGATGGTAATTTTTATAAGTTAAAAGATGAACAGCCTAATCCATATTCAGAGGTGGTTGATTTTAATGGATATAATAAATATTTTTCTACTTTAAATTATGCAGGATATGCACCAGTACCCTATAAATCTATATTAGAAGTAGTGGATATGAAATATGGTGATTATTGGTTAAGTAAAGGAATTCGGGTTTATAAACCAGAACTAAAAACAGAAGAATTTTTTACATGGAAAGTTAAAGGTGTAAAGGTTCATGGTTTGGATGTAATAGGTGTAAAACGTGGGGTTTGTAATATTAGTGGAGAAGATCGGTGTGGTTATGCAGGAGATACGATTGTTGTCTTTGATGCTAGTTTTGATCAAGCAAGAAAAATACTAAAAGAAAAGACTTTTGTTGATTATGCAAATTTAAATTCAGATGATAAAGGTAGATATCCAGAGTTAGATTCAATTAATTTTGAGGGGAAAGTAAGAGCAGCATTATACATGATGAATGAAAATCCATAATTTTAAATATAAGAGTAATTGATGGAGTTAAAAGGAATTCCATCAATTCAACTAACTTCAATAAATATGAATATAAGGCTAGTAGATGTTTGCCGTTTTTACTCTCTTTGTTATTGGTGGAGGAGTTCTTTTTTATCAAGTCCTCATCTTTAGTATCATTGTGGCTTCTGGTTCAGGTGGGAGATGGATAGTTGCTCCTTTAGCTTGTCTATGGACTTTAACACATGTTTTCTTCCCGCCTTTGATGATTTTGCAATACTGTGTTATCGCCATTGCTTTTGCATGTGCAGCAAAACGTTAATTGATTATAGTTTTTAATGAACTTTACATAGATAGTTCTTTTATATTTTAAGTTTTTGAAAAGAAACAATTTTATTGGTTTGTGTATGAAATGTATGTGCTCATACGTGATGAATAACACTTTCAAATGAATATTACAATTCATGATGTGTATGATAAGCTTTGGTTCAGAATTGAAAATTTATATTGGCTTTAAAAGACATAAAATTTTTTGGAGAGTAGCTTGATTATTAGAAGTTTAAGAGTAGAAGAAGGTTTTTTTAATAACCTTAATCTTACTTTTTCTGACGGGTTAAATGTGCTCGTTGGGGGGCGTGGAGTAGGTAAAACTTCAGTGATTGAGTTGATCCGCTTCGGCTTGGGGGCGAAAAATTTTATTGATGATAGTAGTAATAAAGGTACGACACATGCGTTATCTATTTTAAATTCAACAGGACAAGTTTGTATTGAATTAGAATCTGCTTCAGGTGAAATTTTTTCTGTAACAAGAATGGCTCAAGATAAAGCACCTTGGAGTAACAGTAATTTTGCTAGTCCTATTATTTTTTCACAAACAGAAATTGAAACAATAGGACTCAATAAAGAAGGCCGAATGGCACTTATTGATAGCTTTATTCCAGAGGTGGAAAGTTTAAATATACAGATTAGTCACGAATTAAATGAATTAAGAAGTTTATGTACTCAATATGATTTAATATCAAAAGAATATAGAGAATTAACAGGACAATTGTTTTCACTAGACGAACTTGAAAAAAGAGAGTTGGATCTCAGTGCACAGCATCAAAATATTCAGGAGAAGCATTTTTTACTTTTACAAAACCAAAATGAAGTTAAAGACCTGCAAGAAAGAGCAGCATTACTTTCAGTAGATATACATAATCTAGAGTCATTTAAAGATATTCAAAATAAGAAAATTGATAGTATTAAAAACTTAATAAATTTAAATAAAGACTTTCAGGGGTTGAAAGGTAGTAGAGAATTTACTGATGAAATAATGAAATTAATTTCAAATCAATCAGAAGATGATGAGATTTTGAACGGATTATATGAAAAAAATATTTCAATGATTGATAATATTGAGGAATTAATTTTAAAGGTTTCTGTAGAGAAAATGAGCTTAGAAAATACTGCTCGTCTTAGAAGGAACGAATTTGAAAATAAAAGAGAAGGAGCAGGAAGTATATTAAGTGAGCTTGGGCGTATTAGAGAACAGATCGCAAAAGTAAAAAATATCAAAGAATTTTCTGAACAAAAAAGCGTCGAAAGACTTTCTATTTATCATACTATTCAGCAAAAAATTGTAGAAATTAATAAAATTAAAGAACGTATATTTAATTCTAGGCTTGGTGTTATTAGTTATCTTAATGATAATCTGAATCCTATAGTTAAGATAAATATAAATCCAAATTCCGATTTTACAAACTATATTTCTGCTTTGGAGAATTCATTGAGAGGATCAGGGCTAAAATATAAAGAGTTGTTGAAAACAATAACCGAAAAAATTAGCCCAGCTTGGTTAATGTATTATTCAATTACAGAAAAATATGAGGATTTTGCTAAAATTTTAGGAATCCCTTTTGATAGAGCAGTACGCCTATTAGGATATTTAGGCGATATTAATTTAGGGGAAATATTGTCGACAAATGTTCAGGATACTGTTGATTTTTCACTTTTAGACCATGGTGAATATAAGCCTGTTAAGGAGTTGTCAATTGGGCAGCGGTGCACAGTCATATTATCAATAATTTTGGAAAATAAGAGTAGAATCTTAATTATAGACCAACCTGAAGATCATTTGGATAATGAATTTATTGTTAATACTTTAATTAGATCAATTAATAGAAGAGCAGTTTTTGCACAAACGATAGTTTCAAGTCATAACGCAAATATTCCTGTTTTGGGTGGAGCTAAGAATGTTATTAATCTTGAATCAAATGGAAGAAAGGGATTTGTTCGTGTTGCTGGTAATGTAAACAAAAAAGAAATAAAGAGTACTATAGAATCAATAATGGAAGGTGGTAAAGACGCTTTTAAGTTTAGATCAATTTTTTATAATGAGTAGTTGATGAGTATTCAAAAGCTAATTAATAGTTTAAATATGATGTCTCCTGAGGAGCAAATACAGGCTATTCATACTTTTTTAGAACAGGCTACATTAAATGAAATTCATGAAATAAAAAAACATTTATATACAGTAAATCAGCCATGGTTAAAAAATACATTAGATGTATTTTTGGATTCGTTTGAAATTGAAGAAAATAAAGATTCATTTCGAAATGATTCTTTAATAGAAAATGGAAATGGTTCTGACAAAGAAACGGATTATGATGCAGAAGATGATACAGCATATAATGTTGATGAGATACGAAGTCAAGCAGTTGCCGAAAGTATTGGTCAAATTATACATGAGCTAGATCCTTTGATTGGGTCATTAGAAGTAGTTGCAAGCAGGGAAGTGAAGAATTATCAAAAATCAAGAGTTAAGAATGAAATTACTCGATTACAGGAATTGGTAGATACTTTTACTGCTTGGAAAAAGTCTGAAGAAACTCCTAATTATCAAAACCTTAGAATTTATGATATTGTCGTTGATGAGATTGAGAGGACAAAACAAAAAGAAAACTATATTTTTGTAATAAATATTCCATCTGATTTAGACTTTGAAGCAGATAATTTCATGTTAAGAACAATTCTTTCTAATTCATTGAGAAATGCAACTGAATCTCATAAATCTGTATTAGATAGGATTGCAAGCTTAATTGTAATTAATGCAGGAATTTTAGAAAATAAAAGCTTATGGATTAGTATAATTGATGAGGGAATAGGCTTACCACCAAATCAAACTAAATTATTTAAAAGTCAATACACGACAAAACCAGGTAGCCGTGGTTTTGGATTAACAATTGTTGCCAAGTCGATTAAATCTATGAAAGGAACGTGGGATCTAAAAAATTCTTCACCTTATGGAGCGACATTTTATTTCGAGATTCCAATTAGGGGGGGGAGAGAGTGAAAGTTTTACATGTAGAAGATGACAAAGGATGGTTTGAACGAACAATTTTACCTGAATTAAAAGAAATATGTACAAGTATTGACCATGCTGTGAATTATGACAGGGCCGTAGAATTAATAAACCAAAATATTTATGAATATGTAATATTAGACCAATCTATACCCTTAAATGATGAGCAAATAGTCGCTGATATATCATTTGGTATTAATTTAGCTGAACATATTAAGACTGTATTACCGGGGACACCTATCTTATTTTTAACTGGGCAGAGTGATGAAGAAGCTATTGAAAAATATGTTGAAGATCAAGAACAAGTAGCTTTTTGGGATGGTAAAAATAGGGGACTAGTAAAATGCCGTTCTAAGCGAAGATTAGTCAAAGTGTTTGAACTAATTAAAGATGCTAAAAAGTGCCTTGATGAGGTTGATTCAATAGGGCTTGATTTAATAAATGGTTTGGTACTTAGTGATTTAGAAAAGCGAGTCATTCGCCTATTTGTAAAACAAAAAAGAGCCTTTGGAGCAGAAGTAGCAATCATGGGAGGTGGATATTCCTCCTCAAAAGTTTTGAAAATTACTTTAATTGATGAACATGGGAATGAATGTCTATTTGCTTTAGCGAAAATTGATGAACATCATAAGGTTGATTTAGATTTTAAAAATTTTGATGAATATATCAGCAAATTACCAGTAGGTTGTTTTCCAACTGTTCTAGGAAAATATTTTGCTGGCTGCGGAAATATTAAGGGTGTTTTCTATCAATTTGCTAATAATTATAAGTTAGATTATTTTGGATTGTTGAAAATTAATCAAGAAGATACATTAGTAGTATTAGAGAAAGTACTAGGCTTATTGAATAGTTGGGAAAAAACTCAACAAGTCAAAAAATGTTCTATTAAAGAAATCCGAGAAAAAATATTTCCTGATACTAAGCTAGAAGAAATTAATGAATATTTTGAAGCTGAAGATTTAGCAAAATTTGAAGAGTTAAACATTCGCGCTAAATATAGTATACAGCATGCTGATTTACATGGGAAAAACATTCTTATTTCTGAAGATTTAAGTCCAATATTAATTGATTATGGTGATATAAGTGTTGCTCCTTCAGTGTTAGATATTATTACACTTGAATTAAGTCCTTTTTTTCATGGTGATATGTCTGGACAGTATAATATTCAATTAGAATATTTTGAAAATTGGTTTAATGATGATTTATATATAAGCGAGTCACCTTTTCCAATTATTGCTTCTTATCTAAGAAAAATGAAAAGATCTAGAACTATGCTTAATAAAGATTATGCTGCTACAGTATATGCATATTGTTTACGTCAGCTAAGTTATAAGGATACTAATCATGATATTGCAAAAATATTGGTAAGGAAATCAATTGATAAGCTTGGTGAATGCTAGTTCAATTTTATTTGGTTAATGTGAGTTAATATGTTTTAGCTTGAATTAATCATTACCTAGCTTTAATTTTAGCTCTTGTTTGGATTTTAATAACTCCAAAACCTTTATGTTTTATGCCTTCTTTATCATTAACTTTAGCTAGATAACTATATCTGTACATTGCATCAATGAACTGTTCTTCTGTTCTGAGGTAATGTACAGGGAAGTTTTTACCTTCTTGATAAGCAATAGTCCATCTAACTTCATCAGCTTTTCCGTTCTATTGCTACTACTTCTTTTCTAACTCCATCCAACATAGCACACTCATGTATCATCTTATAAACAGTGTAGTAGCTACGATGTACTTCAGCATTGTAGATGAACATGCAATGTAAGTGATGATTGTCATTCTCTGATAGTTCAAAGCTATAGAGGTGTACTAAGCCTTCATCTTTAAATTTAGCTTTTAAACGGCGGTTAAACTTCTCAATACTAAAAGTATCCTTGTCTGTAAGGCCTATAGTGATGTGCATTGCTCTAGGTTTGGATATGTTTTTTAAAGACCATAGCATTGATGAATGTATGGTTTCTAATGAACTCTTTCTTAGTGAGTAATGTGGATTTACTTCATATCCTTTGAATGTTGTGGTTTTTAATAAGTATTTTGGATTAATCATTTTTAATTTCTCTTAATTATTAGTTTGTTGGTAAGGTGATGAGGTGTATAGGGAATAGATATAAGTAAGTATATATATCTATATAATACACGTCATAGATGAACTACTATAAAAATTATATAAGATGGGATTTTTATAGTGTTGAATTATTTTTTATACTAACTGAAATATGGGCTATTTTTAGATAAAGATGTTGGAATGATAGAATAGGTAAAATTATAGGGAATTATTTTTTATTAATACTTAATATATGTTATTAGTTTAGGAATGTCAAATTGATAGAATTGATTTAAATAAACAGGATAGGTGATTAATATGTGTATAGAAAGCACTATAAGCCTCATATAGCCATTTAATTGTTTTTGATATATATTTCATATCTTTATTTTAAAGTTGCTCTAAATTGAGATGAGAGAAATATAGAGTGTGTTATATTTTTAGATCAAAACCCTAGTATGATATAGCCTAAGTTTATGAATAATAAACATGGGGTATGCCTGATTTTTGCCCCCGTACCCTTATATACTCCGTTTTAAGGGGGAGTTATTTGTGGTCGAGTATCCACTTCAGGTTTAAATCGTATTCATGGGTAACCATACTCCACGCCCTCTGTATCTTTCATTGTGTACCTAATATCATGCAGTCGGTTGGATACTATCATTCAGCGTTACTCTATTTTTATGTCACTCTAATTATATTTCTGTTGTACGTAACGATGAATGATAGTTGAAAGTGGATATTTTTTGATTACAGTTATCGCTATCTATTCTAGTAATGTTTGGGTTAGATAATCAGCCCATATCTGTAGCATAGCTTTTCTGTTTTTCACATGCTTAGTACGATTATAGGATTCTCCATTAGCATCTCTCACTCTGTGTGCAAGCTGTCTTTCAATCCAAACAGGTTCAATATCAAGTTCTTCTTCAAGTATCGTTCTTGCTGTAGCGCGAAAGCCGTGAGCAGTTTGTTCACCTTTAAATCCAATACGTTTAATTGCTTCATTCACTGTACTTTCACTAATGAATGGTTCTTCACCTCGATTACTTGAGAATATGTATTCATGGTGTCCAGTATGTGAGCTGAGTTGTTCTAATAGTTCAATAGCTTGTGTTGGTAAGGGAATAATCAAATAGCTTTTAGGCTTGCTTGCATCTTGTTTTAAAGGGTAAATGTTTAGTGTTCCATCCTTTTTGTCATAGTCAGACCATTTTATTGTTCTAATTTCAGTTGGGCGTGAAAAAATAAATAAAGATATCTTGACTGCACATCGGGTAACGAATGTCATTCGAGTATCAGTCTCATCCCATACGGTTTTGATGAGTTCTGAAAGGGCAGTAGGTTCTGTAATTGCTGCAAAGTTTCCACTAATGGGTTTGGGAAGCATCACGTCATGCGCTGGATTGATCAATATGAGCTTTTTACGTCTAGCGTACTCAAGTATCTGCTTAACTGAAATGAGAACCTTACGAGCTAATTCAAGCGCACCACGCTCTACAATACGGTTTGTTACCTCACTTTCAATAATCTCAAGAGAAATTTGAGATATGGGCATATCTCCAATAAAAGGCAAAACATCTTTGTTTAAACGGCGTATAACTTCACTATCTTTTTTGCCTTCTTTTTCTCTTAGTTCAAGCCAATCTTGAGCAATAATCTTAAACGCATTAACCATGCTTAATTTAGCTTGTTCTCGCTTACTATCTCGTTCGCTTGCTGGGTCTTTACCTTCTGCAAGTTGTAACTTTACTTCGTCACGACGCTTTCTAGCTTGTTCTAATGCAATCGTTGGATAAACGCCTAGAGCAAGTGTATTGCGCTTTTTAGTAATTGGATTGGTGTAATCCATACGCCAATATTTGCTACCATTTTTATTGATCTGCAAATATAAACCATCTCCATCGGTGTACTTATTACTGGTAGATTCATCAAATTTTAAATTTTTTACTTTCAAGGCTGTTAGTCTATTTATTGCTCTCGACATGACTGTTTCCCCTTAACGGTATCGTAACGGTATTAAGATATACCGTTAAATATACCGCTTAGAATCGTAGATTTGGGGGAAATATTGTGAATAGCTATAGACAACAAAAACCCTTGAACTTAATGAATTCAAGGGTTTGTGTACTACCGTAGATTACAGTAGATTTGAATTTGGCGTCCCTACGGGGATTCGAACCCCGGTTACCGCCGTGAAAGGGCGATGTCCTAGGCCTCTAGACGATAGGGACTTATCGGAGGAGATTTACTTACAGAATATGAAACATATCTCTTGTAAGCCTAAATTCTCAGCAAGATGATTTATCTTTGCCTTTCCTCGAATTTAGTGGCGTCCCTACGGGGATTCGAACCCCGGTTACCGCCGTGAAAGGGCGATGTCCTAGGCCTCTAGACGATAGGGACGTTTCAGAGGTGGGCGTATATTAGGTTGAATTGGGTGGGGTGTCAAACACTTTTCTCAAGAAAAATTAAAAAAACCAAACAAGTGTTTAAAAATAAAACATATCGAGGAATAAATAATCAAAAATAAGCAGTTAAGCTCAAAAATATGAAAAATAGAGTTTTTCCTTAGACATAAAAAAATGCAGCCTGAGCTGCATTTTTTATGAGATCTGATTATTTGCGATTACGATAGAAAATGTAATGGCTCAAATAACATGCTGCAATAAACAGCAAACAACCAATAAAGCCTGCTTGCATCTCAGGATCGGCTGCCATACTCAGCCCTGTAATGAAACAGAAGATAAAACCCAAGATCGGAACAATCGGGTAAAGCGGCGCAGCAAATTTTAAGTCTTTTGCGGTATGTCCTGCCTTGTACCATTGGCGTCTAAAGTTAAATTGACTCCAGCAGATACTCATCCACACAATCACCATAGTGAATGCAGCAACCCCGAGTAAATTCTTGAAGATTGTCTCAGGCGCAAAGTGTTCTGATAATAAACCAGGAATTGCACCAAACATGGTGACGACCAATGCAATGATTGGCGTACCACTCTTTGATAATCGAGAGAAAACACTTGGCAACTGGCGCTGATCTGATAAAGACCACATCATGCGTGATGCAGCATACAGACCCGAGTTGGCAGCAGAAAGAAGCGCTGTGATAATCACGAAGCGGATAATGTCATCGGCATAAGGAATACCAATGTAATTAAACACCGTAACGAACGGACTGCTACTCACACCTTCACCACCTAAGCCAGCAACCTGGAAAGGAAGAAGTGCGCTGATTACAATGATGGTACCTACAAAGAAAATCAATAAACGCCAGATAGCTGCATTGATTGCTTTCGGCACATTTTCAGCAGGATCCTTGGTTTCACCCGCCGCAACACCAATTAACTCGGTACCTGAGAAGGCAAAGTTAACGATCAACATGGTGGTGAAAATTGGAATTAAACCTTGCGGGAACCAGCCATGTGCAGTCAGGTTGTGGAAGAGTGGGGCTGATTCATAACCATGGAAGGGAATCAGACCAAAAATTGCCAACAAGCCGAGGATAATAAAGGCAATAACCGTGACCACTTTGACCAAGGCGAGCCAGAATTCAGACTCGGCAAACATGCGGGTGGAGGTTAAATTTAGCCCCAAGATCGTGACGGCAAAGATAATAGTCCAGATCCACATAGAAATATGTGGAAACCATTCCTGCATCAGTAGAGCAGCAGCGGTAAATTCGGTACCTAAAGTTGCTGTCCAGGTGAGCCAGTACACCCACGAAATCATGTAACCTGTGCCTGGACCAATATATTTTTGAGCGTATGCACCAAAAGATCCAGCAACAGGCATATGTACTGCAAGTTCACCTAAACAGAGCATGACCATATAGGCAATCAGACCGCCTAGGATATAGGCAATAATTGCACCTACAGGTCCAGTTTGAGCGATAACTTCCCCAGAACCTAAAAACAAGCCTGTACCAATCGCGCCACCTAAAGAAAGCATGACTAAATGGCGAGTGCTCATGGCACGCTTTAGCGTTTTTGGTTCTGAATTCGCATTTGAGTTGGAAGATTGCATACGACAATTTGTCCAAGCATAGAGAAGCGGCTATTTTATGTAAAATTCGAAAATGTGCAATCTGCTTGAGGAAAGATTGTGAGAAAAATATAATTATTAGAGTATAGAATATGGCGTCCCTACGGGGATTCGAACCCCGGTTACCGCCGTGAAAGGGCGATGTCCTAGGCCTCTAGACGATAGGGACAGATGAGGCAACACACGGATGACTTGAGCATAACTCTTGCTTTCGTTTCGTATTTCGAAACGATGGTGGAGCCAAGCAGGATCGAACTGCTGACCTCTACAATGCCATTGTAGCGCTCTACCAACTGAGCTATGACCCCAGAATGTGTGAGCGCAATATTAGGGGGAATGCGCTCACACGTCAATCATTAAACTGAATTAAGTCTCACTATTTGCATCATTTTTCGGCAATTTTAGTGATTCATTTAACTTTTCCCAAGCTTTCAGTTCTTTCTTGCTCGGTGCGCCCACAATTTCGAGTGCGTGACGTAAACGGGCAAAGGTCAAATCAGGACCAAGTGTAACCATAGCTTGCATCACAGGCGTCGAACTAGTTGAACCAGCAATGGCGATAAAGAACGCAGGCATGAAGTCACGTAGTTTAACTTCCATCTGATTGGCAAGATCCATCAGTGTCTGGCTGACCGTGTCATTATTCCAAGTAAATTGGCTTTCTAAACGCCAGATCGCAAACTGTAGGCTTTGACGAACCTGTTCTTCCGTCAGTTTTTTGCTTTCGAACTGTTCTTTGCTGATTTGTGGCATATGGTTTAAATAGAAACCTGCCCAGTTCACTGCTTCAGAGAGTAGGTTGATACGTGGCTGAATGGCAGCTGCAATATCTTCAAGTGTTTGACGGTCGCTCTTCCATGTCAATAAACGGTCTAAAAGTTGTCCTGGTGTCAGGCCTTTAATCCACTGACCATTCAGCCAGTTAAGTTTTTCAACATCAAAGATTGGGCCACCAAGAGAAACACGTTGCACGTCAAAATTCTCAATCATGTCCTGTAAGGTAAAGATTTCGCGTTCATCTGGCATTGACCAGCCCATACGACCTAAATAGTTCAACAAGGCTTCTGGCAATACACCGATGTCACGATAGTAGTTGATTGAGGTTGGATTTTTACGTTTAGACAGTTTTGATTTATCTGGATTACGCAACAATGGCATATGGCACAGTGTTGGCATGTCCCAACCAAAATATTGGTAAAGCAACTGATGCTTCGGTGCAGACGGTAACCATTCTTCACCACGTAAGACATGAGTGATTTCCATTAAATGGTCATCTACCACGTTCGCAAGGTGATACGTTGGCAAGCCATCTGTTTTTAATAGCACTTGCATGTCGACTTGTGCCCATGGAATCTCGACTTCACCACGGAGTAAATCATTGATTTTACAGATACCTTCTTCTGGTACTTTCATACGGATGACATGAGGTTCACCCGCAGCAAGACGGCGTTGTACTTCTTCTTCTGATAATTTTAAACCGCGACCATCATATTTTGGTGTTTCGCCACGTGCCTGTTGTTCTGCACGCATTTGATCTAATTCTTCTGCTGTTGCGAAACAATAAAATGCATGGCCTTTTTCTACCAGCTCAAGCGCATATTGCTTATAAATTCCCATACGTTCTGACTGGCGGTAAGGTGCATGCGGGCCGCCCACATCTGGGCCTTCAGACCAGTTCAGACCCAACCAGCGCAAAGAATCCAGAATCATTTTTTCAGATTCTGGTGTTGAACGAAGTTGGTCCGTATCTTCAATACGTAAAATGAATTCGCCGCCATGCTGCTTGGCAAAACATAGATTAAATAATGCGATATAAGCGGTGCCTACATGTGGAAAACCTGTAGGAGAAGGGGCAATACGGGTACGGACTTTCATAAATTATCGGAGATTAAATTAAAATTGAAACTATTATAACGAAAAAGCCTAGTCACAACATGACTAGGCTTCATTTAAACATGTGAGGGGCACATATTTAAAAATTATGAGGTATGCGGCTGGAATATGGTTTGAACGAAACGAGAAAAACGCTCATGTTGACTCGCGAAAAAAGTCTGCGTTGGTGTAGTACGAATCGTATTTAACATTTTTAATTCGTCATCGGTTGAAGGCAGCATCGTTGTATTACGTTTTTGCTGATCAAGTGCTTTGACGATCAAGCTTGAAGATGATTTATCAAGCGTTTTTATGTTATTGCTTTCTTTAATTGCCGCTGCATGTCCAGCTTGAACAGAACATAGCAAAAATAAGCTTATATATGCTGTTTTCTTCAATTTTAATGTTGGCATCGCTAACATTCCCCTCTTGAATTTGAGTCTACAAGACTAACCAAACTACTATAGTATTGCTTTAATAATACGATTTAAACATAAATCTTAATAAAAAAGTAGAACTACGTCACACTTTTTACAAAAATATTAAAATTTGACACATCCTTATCTACATTTATAGCAATATGACTACTTTGTATACAAGCGCAATTTAGCAAGCAAATGTGTAGAAAAAGTGGAGAATGATAATTTTTCTCATTTTAAAGGACAAGTCCTCATCAGCTTACTTTTAATCCAGTCAGTGGGTTTTGAACTTAGCTTAAAAACTGCAAAGTAATAAATTTATTGATATAACCGACTGATTGTAAATTATTTTTAAATAAATATAGTGGTTACAAATGGGGTGGACTGGATAAACAATAAATGAAAACAGTGATTGCAGCGGCATTGTTGGCCTTGGGTTTAAATGGGGCGGCACAAGCCGCAACGACTTTTTTAAACGTGTCTTATGATCCTACACGTGAATTTTATCAAGAATATAATCAGGCCTTTGGTCAATACTGGAAACAAAGAACAGGTCAGGAGGTTGATTTTAAACAGTCTCATGGCGGTTCAGGTAAACAAGCCCGCTCAGTCATTGATGGCTTGCAGGCCGATGTGGTGACTTTAGCACTGGCAAATGACATTGATGAAATTGCCAATGCTGGATTAATCCGTAAAGACTGGCAAAAACAGTTTAAGGATAATTCTGCGCCTTATACTTCAACCGTGGTTTTTCTGGTACGTAAAGGCAATCCTAAAAACATTCGTGACTGGAATGATTTAACCAAAAATGGTGTGGAGATCATTACGCCAAATCCGAAAACAGGGGGCGCGCCTCGCTGGATCTATTTATCGGCTTGGGGTTATGCCTTGAAACAGCCTGGCGGTAATGATGCCAAAGCACGGGAATTGGTGAAAAAACTTTATCAAAATGTCAAAGTTCTGGATTCAGGTGCGCGCGGTTCTCTCACGACATTTGCTGAGCGTGGTATCGGTGACGTGCTGTTGTCTTGGGAAAATGAAGCCTTATTGGCAACACAAGGTTTAGGCAAAGATAAATTTGAAATCGTTTATCCTTCAATTTCCATTCTGGCAGAGCCTTCTGTAGCCATCGTGGATAAAACGGTAGATAAGAATGGCAACCGTCAATTGGCGCGAGGATATTTAAACTTCCTTTATTCACCTTTAGGGCAGGAGTTAGCAGCAAAACATTATTTCCGTCCACGTAATCCTCAGGTTGCGGCAAAATACGCAAAACAATTTCCAAAGATTAAATTATTCAATATAAATGATGTGTTTGGTGGTTGGGCAAAAGCGCAAAAAACGCATTTTGTAAATGGTGCGATTTTTGATCAGATTTATGCAGAGAAACCATAAGTTTCGTCTTCCTTCAGATCAACATAAAAGATTGAAAAGCAAATACTGAAGGTGTTTGCTTTTTTATTGCATGAAAAATGACAAGAAAACGGTTTTATCTATGAAAAGTTAAGAATTCTCTACAAAAAGTCGTTTGGTGCTGGCGTAAAACAAGGTAATAATGTGCAGTTACATTTTCAGCTGTTGATCCAATTCTTATGTCGCATATTTCTGTCTTACTTCATGAAACCGTTGATGGCGTATTGGCAGGCCGCGATACTGGTATTTTTGTCGATGCGACCTTTGGTCGTGGGGGACATACCAAGCTTTTATTGTCAAAACTTGATCAAAATGCACGTGTTTATGCTTTTGATAAAGATCCTCAAGCTCTTGAAGTTGCAGCACAATTAGAACAAGAAGATCCGCGTTTTAAAATTATTCATGCCAGCTTCGCAGATATTCAGGCTGAACTCGCTCATATTGGTATTACCGAAGTCGACGGCATTATGGCTGACTTAGGGGTATCATCACCGCAGCTTGACCAAGCCGAACGTGGTTTCAGTTTTATGCATAACGGTCCACTGGATATGCGTATGGATAATTCGCAAGGTCCAACCGCTGCAGAATGGTTACTGGATATCGAAGAAGAAAAACTCGCAAACATTATTTACCAATATGGTGAAGAACGTTATAGCCGCCGCATTGCCAAAGCCATTAAACTGGCAGGTGAAATGACAACAACAGCTCAACTGGCAGAAGTGGTTAAAACAGCACATCCAAAATGGGAAAAGCATAAGCATCCGGCAACGCGGACTTTTCAGGCCATTCGTATTGCGATTAATAAAGAACTCGACGATATCGAGACATTCTTGCCGCAAGCGGTTGCTCTGTTAAAACCAACCGCACAATTGGCCGTGATTAGCTTTCATTCACTAGAAGACCGTTTAATCAAACAATTTATTCAAAAAGAATCGAGTTTGGCCGAAGATTCAGGCTGGGGTATGCCTCAAGCACAGGTTGATACTCGACGTTTAAAGAAAGTTTCTCGTATTCGTGCGAGTGAAGCAGAAGTAAAAGCAAATCCTCGTTCGCGTAGTGCGTGGCTACGTGTGGCTGAGCGTTTAGAGCAAAAAGGCTGAGAATGAACAACAAGAATGATGACGACGTTTTACCAAGCAGCAAAAAGGGACTGAAAAAAGTTGTTGTTTATGCTGTGCTCGTTGCATTGGTATTTACCAGTGCAATGATGGTGGTGTTTCAAGTCTTTGAATATCGTCATGATTATCGTGACTTAAGCGCTTATATGCGTGAAAGAGATGATCTGAATGCAGAGTGGGGGCGTTTGCTGATCGAGCAACAAACCTTTGGTGCGACTGCCCAGATTGGTTCTCGGGCAGTGACACAACTCCGTATGTTCTCACCACCCGCTACGCAAACTGTAGTGATTTCTTTACCTATGACTTCAAAGCAAGATAAATAAGGCATGCTGTATGGCAGATAAGAGAAGCAAACCAATACGAAAAAAACAGCAGTCGATTTCTGAAAGACCAACACTTGCTTTGGACATGTGGCGATTTTATTTGCTTTGGGGCACGGTACTGCTTTGCTTTGTCGTGTTGGTTGCACGTGCATTCTATGTTCAAGTGGTCAATAAAGACTTTTTACAAAATAAAGCCAATGCCAATATTTTGCGTACTGAACGTCTTGAGGCGATGCGTGGGGTGATTAGTGACCGCCACGGTGTGCCTTTGGCGATTAGTACCCCGATCATGAAAATCGTGATCGATCCACGAGATTATTGGGAAACCAAACAGCAGTTTGATGAAATTACTGCTGAGCTAAAAAAAGACCCGAATAACCGTAAATTAAAACGTCAATTGCCAGATAAAAACCTGAATCTGGACGAACTGGCAGATGTTGTTGGTGTTGATCGTGCCGATTTAAAGAAACAAATGCAGGCACGCCCACGTTCACGTTATCTGGTTTTACAAAAAGAAATTCCACCACAGCAGGCTGACCTGATTATTAAACGCAACTTTCAGGGCGTATATGCCGAAAAAAGTTATAAGCGTTACTATCCTCAACCGCAACCCAATGCACAGATTATTGGTTTGACCAATAGTGAAGGGGTGGGGATTGAAGGTCTGGAAATGCAGTTGAATAAACAGCTTTCTGGTGTCGATGGTGAGCAAAAAATCATTCGCGATAAAAAAGGTAATCGTCTTAAAGTTTCTGAAGTCATTAAAGAAGTTGAGTCTGGCGAAAATATCACGCTCAGTATCGACTCGCGTTTGCAATACATTATGTATCGCGAGCTTACGGCAGCTGGTGTTGCCAATAATGCACGTTCAGCAACTGCGATTGCGGTTGATGTTAAAACCGGTGAAATTCTGGCGATGACTAGTTGGCCATCTTATAACCCGAATGATAAAAATGGTCTCAACAACAAAGATGCGATGCGTAACCGCGGTGCGATTGATATGTTTGAGCCGGGTTCGACCATGAAACCGTTCACGGTGGCAGCGGCTCTGGAAAGTGGTAAATACACACCAAATACCATCGTCAATACTTCACCGGGTTCAATGCGTTTAGGTTGGCATACGATTCGTGATACGCATAATTATGGTGCTTTGACCGTATCTGGCGTCATTATTAAATCGTCAAACGTGGGTTCAGCCAAGATTGCATTGTCTTTGCCTAAAGATACAGTACCTTCTTTCTTTAGACGTGCAGGTTTTGGACATCGTTCAGCCGTTAAATTCCCGGGGGAGAGTGCGGGTCTGCTCTATTCAGGTAGTAAGCTAAACCCGTCTCAGTTGGGAACTATGGCCTACGGTTATGGTCTGAATGCAACCATTTTACAGGTGGCACAAGGCTATGCCATGTTGGCGAATCATGGCGTACAAATGCCATTGAGCTTGCGCAAACTGGACAAAGCGCCAGAAGGAACACAAGTTCTCGAACCTAAAATTGCTGACCAAGTACTTACCATGCTTGAGCAAGTGACCATGCCGGGCGGTACTGCGAAACAGGCGGTGATTCCGGGTTATCGCGTGGGTGGTAAAACAGGGACAGCACATAAATTACGTGCAGACCGTAAAGGTTACTCGAACAGTGAATATCGTGCCTTGTTTGCCGGTGTTGCGCCAATCAGTGATCCGCGTCTGGCGATGATTGTTGTGGTCGAAAACCCGCAAGGTCGTTATTACGGTGGTCTGGTTGCTGCCCCAGTATTTGCACGGATGATGCAGGAGTCTTTGCGTCTCCTCAACGTGCCTTTAGATAAGCCACTTGATACTTCTATAAAATCCAATCCGTAGGTAGATTATGTCGATTAGTTTTCAACAGATACATCCGATCAGCATAGATGCGGCTTGGTATAGTCAACCTTTTCAAGGTTTTTCCCTGGATAGCCGTAAGGTTGAAAAGGGACAGATTTTTATTGCCTTGAGCAGCTATAGCCAACCAGAAAAAACACGCCAGTTTGCCCAGAATGCTTTAGATGCAGGTGCATTGGTGGTAATTAGTGAAACGGCTTTAGGCTTTGCCAATGAATGGGTTTGTCCTGATGTTCGCTATCAAATGGGCGAATGGCAAAAGCAGTATTTGCAGGCAGTTGATCCTGTGCAGCCCTTGCGTGGTATTGCGGTGACGGGAACCAATGGCAAAACCACGATTTCTCGCCTGATTGCAGAGTTGATTAGCTCGCAAGGCAAAGGCTGTGCGGTCATGGGAACCACAGGCAACGGGATTTTACCTAACTTGACGCCATCAACGCACACCACTTTAGATGCGTTGCAGTTGCAACATGCGCTACATGATTATGCTAAACAAGGCGCGAGTTTTGTTGCACTGGAAGCCAGTTCGCATGGTTTGGAACAAGGCCGTCTCAATGGCTGTGATCTTGAAATTGCGGTGTATAGCAATTTAAGTCGAGACCATCTGGATTATCACGGTACGCTAGAAGCCTATGCTGAAGCAAAAGCGTTGCTGTTCAAATTTACGACCTTAAAAGCTGTCGTTATTAATCTGGATGATGCACATGCACCGCTTATGTTGGATGCAGCAAAAGCCAATCCATCGCAACCTAAAATCCTCACCTATTCTTTGACGAAAACCTCTGCTGATTATCATATTGCTGATTTGCAATATCGTTTAAGTGGTGCGAGTTTTACGCTGATGAGCCCAACGGGTGCTTATTCGGTACAAAGCCCATTGCTGGGACATTTTAATGTCGAAAACTTATTGGCGAGTTTGATTGCAGCTGAATATGCAGGTTTTGCGCTAGCAGATCTAGTGCAATTTGTGCCGCAACTGAAAGGTGCGCCGGGTCGTATGCAGGTAATTCAGGATGCTGAGCGTCTCTTTGTGGTGGATTATGCACACACACCGGATGCCTTGATTCAGGTACTGACCACATTGAAACGTCATGTCACTGGACAGTTATGGGCGGTATTTGGTTGTGGCGGAGATCGTGACCGTGGCAAGCGTCCACTCATGACTCAGGCCGCGCTTGACCATGCCAATCCAGTCATGCTGACTTCGGATAATCCGAGAACTGAAAATCCTGAACAGATTTTTGCTGACATGAAGCAGGGCATTGATTTTACTGCCCATGTGATGCATGAAATCCATGACCGCCGTGAAGCGATTAAGTTTGCTGTAGCGCAAGCCCAAGCGGGAGATATTGTGGTGATTGCGGGTAAGGGGCATGAAAATTATCAGGAAATCGATGGCGTGCGTCATTGGTTTGATGACGTGGTTGAAGTGCAATCTGCAATTGCTGCCCAGCCACATTCGGTACATTCTGCTTATCCTGCGCAATAGTGTGAAAAAAGGTAAATAAAAACGATGCATACCTCAACGACCAGTACTGTTCCATTAGAACTGTGGACAGCAGAACAATTACAACTCGCCACCCAAGGGGAGTGGCATCAGCAGAATATTCCGCAGGGTGAAATTAAGCGTATTTTGACTGACTCACGTCACGCTGAGGAGGGCGATGCGTTTCTCGCTTTAAAGGGTGAACGTTTTGATGCGCATAATTTTGTAGCACAAGTGGCTACACAAGGTTGTCAGATTGCCATCGTAGAGCATCCTGTCGATGCTGATATTGCACAGCTCGTCGTAAAAGATACGCGTTTGGCGTTAGGGCATCTTGGAGCCTATCGCCGTCAGCAAAACCAACAGTTGAAAGTCATTGCCTTAACGGGTAGTAGTGGTAAAACCACCACCAAAGAAATGCTGGGCAGTATTTTATCTCGTTTAGCACCGACCCTGATCACGCGTGGCAACCTGAATAATGACTTGGGTGTGCCGATGATGTTGCTGGAACTGCGTCAGGAACATCAATATGCCGTGATGGAGCTGGGTGCCAGTCATCAAGGTGAAATTGATTACACCTCGAGTTTGGTGCAGCCACATGTGGCAGGCATTTTGAATATTGGTACAGCGCACTTGGGTGAGTTTGGTGGCCGCGAGGGCATTTGCCGTGCTAAATCAGAAATCTATGCACATATTTTGCCGCAAGGCACCGCAATTGTTCCTGCACAAGATGATTATGCAGCTACTATTCGTGAAAATGCACAGGCACACCCGATTCTGAGTTTTGGTGAAGGCGGCGATGTCTTTGCGATCGAGATTCAACTTCATCCTCAATCGGCACAATTTAATTTGCATACGCCACAAGGTGTTCGTGCAGTGAACTTACCATTTGCTGGGGCGCATAATGTACAGAATGCCGCAGCAGCGACCGCATTTGCTTTAGCGCTTGGTATTGCGCTTGATGATATTGTGCAAGGCTTAGAGCAAGCACAAGGTGCCAAAGGTCGTCTGAACTTTATTCAGCAGCAGAATCATCTGTTTATTGATGATACCTATAATGCCAACCCGACTTCCATGCGTGCAGCAGCACAAGTGCTCTTGCAGCAGCAGGGCTTAAAAGTCATGGTGATGGGCGATATTGGTGAGCTGGGTGACAGTAGCTGGCAAGAGCATCATGATCTCGGCCGAGACTTGGCATTGTTACCATTAGAGCATCTGGTTGTCGTCGGTGAATTCGCTGAAGCAGCGCAACAAGGTTCATCTCATTCAGAAAAGTTACATGCCTTTGCAACACAGGCAGAAGCATTACCGTTTTTAATTAATTTAGTCCAAACACATCAACCCCAGTCAATGAGTTTCCTGTTTAAAGGGTCTCGTTATACCCATATGGAAACGTTGATGGCTGACTTGATGGAGAAAATTTAAATGTTGTTATGGTTATTTGAACAATTGGCGGACTATAACAGTTCGTTTCAGGTTGTTCGTTATTTAACGTTGCGCTCTTTGTTGAGCTTGCTGACTGCCTTGACGATCGGACTGGTATTAGGCCCAGTCATGATTCGTAAATTACAGGCATTAAAATATGGTCAGGCGGTGAGCTCTTTTGCGCCAGAAAACCATGCCAAAAAAATGGGTACTCCAACCATGGGCGGGATTCTCATTTTACTCTCTATCGGGATCAGTACGTTATTGTGGGCTGATTTATCCAATCCATATGTCTGGATCGTGCTTGGCGTGATGGTGGTCTTCGGTGCGGTAGGTTGGGCCGATGACTGGATTAAAGTTCGTTATAAAGACAATGCTGGCTTGCCAGCACGCAAGAAGTTTTTCTGGACTTCGGTAGCGTCTCTAGGTGCGGGTATTGCCTTATATGTGATTGCAAAACAGCAGGATAGCGCAGTACATACAGCGAATATGCTGGACTTGCTGATTCCTTTCTTTAAGAATCTCTCGATTCCATTATCAGCGGTTCCACTAGGCTTGGCGTTTATTGTCTTTACTTATCTGGTGATTAACGGCGCATCGAATGCGGTGAATCTGACGGATGGTCTGGATGGTTTGGCGATCATGCCGATCGTAATGGTTGCAGCAGGTTTAGGTGTATTTGCTTATTTATCGGGTGATATCCGTTTCGCTGAATATTTGCATATTCCTTATGTAAAATACACCTCTGAGCTGGTAGTCATCTGTTCGGCAATGGTCGGTGCTGGTTTGGCCTTCCTCTGGTACAATGCGCATCCAGCCCAAGTCTTTATGGGCGATGTCGGTGCATTGGCACTCGGTGCGATGCTCGGTACCATTGCGGTGATGGTTCGTCAGGAAATCGTATTTGCGATTATGGGCGGTGTCTTTGTGATGGAAGCCATTTCTGTATTCTTACAGATCGGTTCATTGCGTATGCGTAACAAGCGTGTGTTCTTGATGGCGCCTCTGCATCACCATTATGAAAAACAAGGCTGGAAAGAAACACAGGTTGTGATTCGTTTCTGGATTATCACGATTTTCCTCGTCGTGTTAGGCTTAATGACCTTAAAATTACGTTAAACCAAGATTCAAGAAAGAAGCTGGTATTGACCAGCTTTTTTTATGTTTGGAGAAAATAGATGAGTTTGTTGATGTGTCCTGTTTGTCGCCAATCATTGAATTTGGTTGAAAACTCCTGGCGTTGTGAAAAAGGGCATCACTATGATGTAGCGAAACAGGGCTATGTCAATTTACATGTGGTGCAGCATAAACATAGCAAGTCACCTGGGGATACGCCTGAGTCGGTACTGGCACGTCGTGAGTTTCTGCAAGCAGGTTTTTATCAACCTTTGCAGCAGGCTGTGGTTGAGATCCTGCAACAGCTTAAGCCTGAAGCTGTGCTGGATATTGGTTGTGGTGAAGGCTATTACACCAGTGCAATGCAGGCGCATACTCAACAGTGTATCGGGGTGGATATTGCCAAAACTGCGGTGCAAAGAGCAGCTAAGTTGAATTCAAAAGTGACTTGGGTGGTAGGAACAGGAGCGACTTTGCCTGTTCAGGATCATTCAATTGACCTTTGCACCAGTCTGTTTAGTCCAATTCCCCAAGATGAAATCATGCGAGTGCTACAAGAGGATGGCTATCTGATTGTGGTTACGCCTGCGCCACGTCATTTATACGATTTGCGCGAAGCACTGTTTGAGCAGGTGAACTTGCATGAGCCACAGAAGTTTGTGGAGCAGTTAGATGCACAGTTTGAGCTAAAACAGGAGCAGGTGGTTGAGAGCATCATGTCACTGGATCAGCAGGCCTTGAAAAATCTGATCGCCATGACGCCGTATGCTTATAAGGCCAATCCTGAGCGACGAAAACTGCTAGAGCAGTCGTCACAATTTGCAGCGACCGCCTCCTTCCAGATTTATCTGTTCCAGAAAAAAAAGAAGCCATCAATTTGATGGCTTCTTTTTTGATTACTGAATCTGATTAATCAGATTTTCAATTCCGTCACGCTCTTTTTGAGGTGCTGGATTATTACCCATTGCTGGTGGTTGCTTTTTGGCAGGGACAATCGGACGTTCCTCAACTGAGGTTGGTGGCGTTGTTCCTGGCAGGTCAGAAAAGTCGTTTTGAGTTGAACGTGTTGGTACAGGCGGTGCTGGACGATAAAGTGGACGAGCCAGTGGTGGTGAAGCACGATATTCTTTTTTGTCTTCACTTTGCTGGATCTGTAATTTATCGCGCGAAATTGGATCTTTCGCCTCTTTATCTAGACGAACCCATGCCGATGGCGTGTCTTTTAATGACTGACCCATGAAGTTGGTCCAGATCGGAAGCGCTGCAACACCACCGTATTCACGACGACCTAGCGTACGCGGTTGGTCAAAGCCAACCCACGCCACAGCAACCAACTTGCCATTGAAGCCCGCGAACCATGCATCTTTCGCATCGTTGGTTGTTCCTGTTTTACCACCCAAATCATCACGGCCGATTTTCATCGCGGCACGTCCAGTACCGTGTTGGATTACATCACGTAAGATGTTGGCCATGTCATAAGCCGAGCTTGATTTCAGGATACGTTGTGCCTGACGATAGTCACCATTTGGCTTGCTTGCTTTTTCAGTATCGGCGGCAGTCATTGGTACTTCAGATACTGCATTTGTATCATCCAAAGTCGCATTGGTGATTTCTTTTACTTCATCTTTTTTGCTTGCATCAGCCGTTTGTTGTTTTGCATCGTTCTTTGCAGTGGCAATACAAGGAATACATGCGTACTCAGGCTTCGCTTCATAAATGACTTTGCCATACGCATCTTCAATACGTGTAATAAAGTGCGGCTGGATACGGTAACCGCCATTGGCAAATGTTGCATAACCTGTTGCCATTTGAATCGGTAATACCTGAGGCGTACCTAAGGCAATGGTGTAGTTACGTGGAATCTGGTCATCTTGTAAACCAAAATCCATAAACAGTTGGCGGGTACGTTCGATCCCGACATTTTGTAATAAACGGACAGAAACCGAGTTTCGTGACAAGTAAAGAGCACGGCGTAATGGAATCATACCAAGATAGCGTCCATCCGCGTTTCTTGGTGACCATTTCCCAATGGTAATCGGACTGTCGTTAACCATGCTATATGGCGTCATGCCACGTTCTAAAGCTAGCGCATACACGAATGGTTTAATGGTAGAACCAGGTTGTCTCCAACCTTGTAAAGCACGGTTAAATTTTGATTGATAAAAATTATAACCACCTACAACCGCTTCAATTGCACCGTCATTTGGATTAATGGCAATGAGCTGGCCTTGTACTTTCGGTACTTGAGTCAAAGCCCATACCGTTTTGCCTTCATTTGGACGTAAACGCACAATATCTTTGACTTTGACAATCTGTGAAGCATTCGATGGTGCGCCACCCACGCTATTGGCATTGCGATATGGACGTACCCAAGACATGCCTGACCAGTTTACTGTTACGGTTGAACCATCTTGCATCAAGGCTTCAAAAGAATTGTTATTCACTTTGGTGACTTGAGCAGGGTAGGTGTTCGCATAAGCCATGAACTGTTTTAAAGGTTTATCATGTGCTTCTGGACCGCGCCAGCCATGACGACGGTCATATGCTTCCAGTCCATTTTGAATCGCTTGTTCTGCATAACGCTGACGGTTGCTATCAACGGTGGTGTAAACCTTATAACCCGAATCAATCGCCTGTTCGCCAAAATGCTCAACTAATTCGGAACGGACCATTTCTCCGACATAGGGAAAAACATTACTTACTGAGCGATCAACCATGTTCAGATTGATCGGCTCGGCAACCGCTTGCTGGTATTGATTCTGGTTGATATAACCCAACTGCAGCATACGTCCCAAAATCCAGTTACGACGCTCAAGTGCACGATCTGGATTAACTACAGGGTTATATTTTGATGGTGCTTTTGGTAAACCCGCAATCATTGCCATTTGTGCGGTGGTTAGCTCATTCAGGTTTTTGTTGTAATAGATACGAGCAGCCGCAGCGATACCGTAGGCATTTTTACCCAAGAAAATTTTATTGACATACGCCGTCAAAATTTCCTGTTTTGTTAAATTCTGTTCGATTTTTCGTGCAAGAAAAACCTCAGTCAGTTTACGTCTTAGTGTTCGGTCTGGACTTAAATAATAGTTCTTCGCAACCTGCATGGTAATGGTTGAGCCCCCAGTCTGGACATCAGAACCCGTAACAGATTCAGTCAAAGCTCGCCCTAAGCCTTTAAAACTGATGCCGTTATGCTCAAAAAATGAGGAGTCTTCTGCTGCAAGGAAACCATGAATAAAGGTCGGAGGAATCTGTTCATACTTAACAGGAATTGATAATTTCCCGCCATATTCCGCAATCAACTTATTATCTGCCGTATAGACTTGCAATGGTTTTAATAAAGGCGCTTTTTTTAATGAGCTCATATCTGGCAATGATGGCGCGAGATAGAGATACATGCCATAAAATCCCATTGGAAGTGAGACTAAGATAATAATAACGATCAAAAAAAATGGGCGAACAATACCAGAACTGGATAGCTTTTTCATAATAAGTAAGTTTTAATAAGAGCGAATGGCAAACTAATTGTGGTCAGTATATCCTTTAGACATGCGGATTGTTAGATGAGTTATTGTATCCGTATCAATTAAAGACCAAAACAAAATTAGTATGTTGAATTTTTGGGGATAAAAAAATAAATAGGAAAGTACTGTGCTCAGGTTATATCGTAAACCAAATAAGGGGTTAGTGGGTGTCGATATTAGTTCGACAACTGTTAAATTATTGGAGCTCTCTGTAAAGAACGGTAGATATTGGGTTGAAAGTTATGCGGTGATGCCATTACCTGAAAATAGTGTAGTGGAAAAAAGCATTCTGAACCCAGAGGCGGTGGGTGATGCGCTTGAGAGAGTCGTCAACCTTGCGAATCCTCACACCACCAATGTTGCATTTGCAGTGCCTACTTCTATGGTCATTAACAAGATTATAGAAATGGATGCTGACATGTCGGATGAAGAACGTGAAGTTCAGATCCGTATGGACGCTGAGCAATACATTCCGTTCCCGTTAGATGAAGTGAGTCTGGATTTTGAAGTTTTACCTGACCGTTTGGCCAATGCAAACCGGGTAAACGTACTGCTCGTGGCCACGCGAACAGAAAATGTAGATACGCGTGTCGAAGTTCTCGAACTGGCTGGCCTCACCGCAAAAATCGCCGAAGTTGAAAGTTACGCAATGGAGCGTGCTTTTAGTGTCTTTGCTGATACCTTGCCAATGGGTGCCAATACGGTCGGTATTCTGGATATTGGTCATACCATGACTACGCTTTCTGTGATGCAGAAAGGCAAAATTATCTATACCCGTGAGCAAGTGTTTGGTGGTCGTCAACTGACTCAAGATGTACAAAGTCGCTATGGCTTGTCTTTTGAGGAAGCGGGTCGTGCCAAAAAAGAAAGAACACTGCCAGACGATTATGATACCGAAGTGCTTGAACCTTTCCTTGATGCAGTCGTTCAGCAAGCTGCACGTTCACTCCAGTTCTTCTTTTCATCTTCTCAATTCAATGAGATTGATCATATTTTACTTGCTGGCGGGAATGCCAATATTCCTGGTCTGGCGAAATTATTACAACAAAAGCTCGGTTACCGGGTGACCATTGCCAATCCATTTTTACAAATGGGTTTTTCTCCCCAAATTGATATTAAAAAAATTGAAAATGATGCTTCCTCTTTAATGGTGGCATGTGGTTTGGCAATGAGGAGTTTTGATTAATGGCAAAGATTAACTTACTCCCTTGGCGTGATGAGCTAAGAGAACAAAGAAAGAAACAGTTTGTCGCTTTTTGTGTTGGGGTTGCTGCATTAGGGGTTGCATCGGTGTTTTCAGGATGGATGTATTTTGATCATAAATTGAGTGATCAGGAACAGGCCAATCAGCTGATTGTGAGTACCAATCAGAATCTGGATACACAACTGAAAGCTCTGGATGGTTTGCAAGAACGCCGTAATGCCATTATTGAGCGCATGAAGCTGATTCAGGGTTTACAAGGTCAGCGTCCAGTTACGGTACGTCTAGTGGATGAATTGGTTCGCGTCACACCACCAACCATGTACTTGACCAAGTTTACGCGTACAGGTGATAAATTCACCATCGAAGGTAAAGCAGAAAGTCCGAATACCGTGGCTGAACTGTTGCGTAATCTTGAGGCTTCGCCGTGGTATCGCAATGCCTTTATGAATTCATTCCTTGCAGTAGATGAAGATAAAAACAAAGATAAAGCAGCAAGCTCGCTGGTTCCTCGGGTTGAGGAAAATTATGGAAGTTTTATTGTCACTGTAGATTTGGGTGAGATTGGTACAACTGTTGAGGCTGCACCAACAACAGAACAGGCAGCATCAGGGACAGTAGCAGTGGGGACCGCGAAATGAACCAAGATGAATTGAATCAAGACACCGTTGCTGTCAAGAAAAAGAAAATGACGGTCGAGCAGTTCTTCCAGCAATTTAATACGCTGGACATGAACAATTACGGCAGTTGGCCTTTATCCGTCAAAATCACGTGCTGGATCTTCGTATTTTTAGCTGTGATTGCACTGGGTTATTTTGTGGTGATTAAATCTCAGCTCGAAGCGATTGAGAACGCTCAGGCACAGGAACAAAGCTTACTGAATGAATTTAGAGAAAAAGATTCCAAACTGCGTAACTTGCAACAATACCAAGCGCAGTTGCAAGAAATGGAAGCGAATTTTAATCAACAATTAGAACAGCTACCAAAAGAAACAGAGATTCCGAGTCTGGTTGAAGACATCAACTTGACGGGTGTCAACTCTGGCCTGAAATTTAAAAATATCCGTCTGGAAAATGAAGTCAAACAAGAGTTCTTTATTGAGCAGCCAATCAGTATCGATGCGACAGGTGACTACCATGCGTTTGGTGCGTTTGTGACAGGTATTGCAGCCTTGCCTCGTATTGTGACTTTGCATGACTTTACGGTTGAAGCAAAAGAAGATACCCAGAAAAAATCTGATATTCCTGTGGTGAATTATACTGTGAAAGCCAAGACCTACCGTTATGTAGGTGCGGATGATCAGGCCAATGCCGCTGCGGCAGCGACAAATAATCCACCTGCTGCAGGAGGAAAGTAAGCCATGAATAATTATAAATTACTACTTAGCTTGTTGCTTGGATTGGGGTTGGTTGGATGTGATTCGCGTATTGATGCAGTCAACCAGAAGATGGCTGAAATCCGAAATCAGCCGCCTTTACCGATTGAACCTGCACCTGTATTTACACCTGTACCGTTATTTAACTATTCGGCACATCAGCTGAAAAGCCCATTTATGCCAAGTTCTTTAGCTGCCGAGTTAAAGATTATGGCAGGCAAACGTGTGTATCCGAACTTTAATCGTCAGCCACAACCTCTAGAGAGCTATGCGCTGGAATCATTAAATATGAAGGGTAGTATGCGTGGCAGAAGCAGCGAGACGATTGCTTTGATTCAAACACCTGATGGGCAAATCGAGCGCGTACAAGTGGGTAGTTATTTGGGGATGAATCAGGGGCGCATCATTAAAATTAGCCCGACTCAGATAGATTTGGTGGAAATCGTACCTGATGGACGAGAAGGTTACGTAGAAAGACCTCGAACACTCGTTCTCATTGGACCAGCACCATAAGATTAAGGGAATAACAATGAAAAAACAGTTTAAAGATTCTTTATTTGGGGAAGCGAAGACCATGAATCATGCATTCCGTCAATTTTCTATGGCTGCGATTACGCTTGCTGTGATGCAGGTTGCATCAGCACAAGTCAGCATGACCAATATTGTACCCATGAATTTGGCTGAACAAGGTACAGAAATCCGCGTCATGTTTAATGGTTTGCCACCGCAACCACAAGCTTATCAGCTTGAACAGCCTGCTCGCTTGATTCTGGATTTTGATAAAGCACAACAAACTTTAAAACAAACTTCTATTCCAGTTTCAACCAATGAAGCAAGTTCTGTTGAAGTTGCGGCAGATGACCAACGTTCTCGTGTGATTGTGAATTTGAAAGATGCTGGTGCATTTACGACACGTGTGGAAGGCAATACTTTTGTATTGAAAATTAATTCAGCCAAGCCTGCGGCAATGGCTGCTCCAGTCGCTGCTGTGCGTCAGGCGCAACAAGGTATTTCCAATATTGGTTTCCAGCGTGGCAATCAAGGCGAAGGGCTGGTGGTTATTGATTTATTAGGGAATAACACACCTGTAGATGTACAACAGCAAGGCAGTAAAATTGTTGTGCGTACCATGGGGAATAAAATCCCGACGCATTTGGCTCGTCGTTTAAATACCAATGACTTCGCAACGCCTGTCGCAAGTATTGATGCCTATAACGACAAGGGCAATGGTGTCATCACCATTCAGTCTGCGGGTAGCTATGAATATATGGCTTATCAGGCAGAAAATAAACTGACCATCAGCTTAAAGCGTCCTGAAGATAAATCACCGACCAAGGCCAAGACACAAACCTATACTGGGAATAAAATTTCTTTAGACTTCCAGGATATTGAAGTCCGTCGTGTATTGCAGTTACTTGCAGACTTTACCGGTATCAATATGGTGGCCGCAGATACGGTGCAAGGTAATATCACCTTACGTCTTAAAGATGTGCCGTGGGATCAGGCTTTGGATATTGTCTTGAAAACCAAGAATCTGGACAAGCGTCGTAATGGTAATGTGATCTGGATTGCACCAGTTTCAGAGCTGATTAAGGCTGAGGAAGAAGAAGCGAAAGCGCAGGCACAAAGCGTGAAACTGGCGCCTCTACAAACTGAATATATTACTTTAAGTTATGCAAAAGCAGCGGATATTGAAAAGCTGATTACCCAAGGGAAGAATGCGAACTCCAACAATGGTAATTCTTCAAACTCAATCAGCAATGACAATTTAGCGGGTGGTTTGTTAAGTCCTCGCGGAACTATTTCGATTGACCCGCGTACCAATACCTTAATCGTGAATGATACTTCTCAGAAAATTGACCAGATCCGTAAGATGGTTGATCTGCTAGACGTATCGGTTAAACAGGTCATGATTGAAGCGCGTATTGTCAGTGCCAGTACCGATTTTACCAAAGAGATGGGCGTAAAATGGGGAATCTTGTCTCAAGGGATTACTAAAAATAATGACCTGTTAGTGGGCGGTAGTGATCAGACATTATGGGATTTAAGAAAGCCTGAAAAAGATAGCGATACAGGTGGCTGGAAATATGAAATTGAACGTCCAGATAACCTGAATGTCGACTTGGGTGCAGTTACACCTGGGGCAAGCCGTATTGCTTTTGGTTTAATTAGCCTGTCAGACTTTATGCTGGATTTAGAACTTTCAGCGGTACAAGCCGATGGCTATGGCGAAGTGATTTCGACACCGAAAGTCATGACTGCCGACAAGCAAGCTGCAAAAATTGAATCAGGTAAGAAAATTCCTTATACCTCATCAACGGGTGGTGGTGCGAATGCCGTGCCTAAAACAGAGTTTATTGATGCGACCTTAAGTCTGGATGTGACACCAAGCATTACTCCTGACGGTAAAGTCATGATGAAGCTGAACATTACCAAAGACTCGCAAAGTACGCCGACACCAACAGGACAGCTCACCATTAATAAAAACCAGATCGATACCAATGTACTGGTGGATAATGGTGAAACCGTAGTGCTTGGTGGTATTTTTGAGCAGGAAAATATCAGTTCTCAAGTGAAAGTACCATTCTTGGGTGACTTACCTTATGTCGGACGCTTATTCCGCCGTGACTTGAAAACAGACAATAAACGTGAGCTACTTATTTTTATTACGCCGAGAATTGTTAATGACACTTTAACCAGAAATCATTAATATATTTTCAATAATCGCAATTCATATAGGTGGCGCGTTGCCAAGCAAAGCGTTTGAAACCCTACCAAATATTTATTTGGTAGGGCCAATGGGGGCAGGAAAAACAACAGTTGGCCGGCATTTAGCAGAATTGCTAGGCCGTGATTTTATTGATAGCGATCATGAAATCGAACGTAAAACAGGTGCCACAATTCCATGGATTTTTGAAAAAGAAGGGGAAGTCGGATTTCGGTTACGCGAAACCAATGTATTGAATGACTTAACCTCTCGTCCATTATTGGTATTGGCTACAGGCGGTGGCGCAGTCACCCAAGTGAAAAACCGAGAATTTCTTAAACAGCGTGGAATCGTTGTTTATCTTTATACTCCTGTAGAGTTACAACTACAGCGAACCTATCGCGATAAAAATCGCCCTTTATTACAAGTCGAAAATCCAGAGCAAAAACTACGTGACTTATTGGCACTGCGTGATCCTTTATATCGCGAGGTCGCACACTATGTCATTGAAACAAATCAAGGTGCCGCACGGGATTTAGCACAACGTATCTTGCACGTCATTTTATCTAAACAAGTTAAGTAATCGCTGGTTGGTTGTCATTATGCAAACGTTACATGTTGAGTTGGGTGATCGTCGTTATCCAATATTTATTGGTAGTCATTTAGATCCAAAAGAATTGCTTGAGCCTTATTTACATGGTCGACAAGTCATGCTGGTGTCTAACTCAACGGTTGCGCCTTTATATTTACAACATTATATGGATGCCTTGACTCAGCTTGATAAACAAGTCGCTCAATGCATTTTGCCAGATGGTGAGAAATATAAAGACCTTCAGCATTTGAATCTTATTTTCGATGCTTTGCTTGAAGCAGGCTTTAATCGGGATTGTACCGTATTGGCTCTGGGTGGTGGTGTCATTGGCGATATGGCAGGTTTTGCCTCAGCCTGTTTCCAGCGTGGCGTCTATTTTGTTCAGGTGCCGACCACCTTGTTGTCACAGGTTGACTCAAGCGTAGGTGGCAAAACGGGTATTAACCATCCGTTGGGCAAGAATATGCTGGGTGCTTTCCAGCAGCCACAAGTGGTGCTGGCGGATATGGCTCAGCTAGAGACTTTGCCAGATCGCGAACTGTCTGCGGGCCTGTCAGAAGTCATTAAATATGCCTTATTGGGTGATGTTGATTTTCTGGTCTGGTTAGAACAGAACATGGATGCTTTGGTTGCACGTGATGCAAATTTATTAGCAGAAGCGGTGTATCGCTCATGCGCACATAAAGCTCGTATTGTTGCAAACGATGAAAAAGAGCAGGGCGAGCGTGCCTTACTCAATCTTGGGCATACTTTTGGACACGCGATTGAATCTTATCTGGGTTACGGCACATGGTTGCATGGTGAAGCTGTAGCTACGGGTATGGTGATGGCAGCAGATTTGTCTCATCGTTTAGGTTGGATTTCAGCCGAAGATGTGCAACGTACAAAAAATATCATTCAACGCGCCAATTTACCGATATCATGTCCAAAAATTCCATTAGATGAATTCTTGGCTTATATGTCGCATGATAAAAAAGTCTTAAATGGGCAGTTACGTCTGGTTTTATTGAAAACATTAGGTCAGGCGGTGATTACCAAAGACTTTGACGTTGAGTTAATGAAACAATCTATTCTTGCAAATCAATCTGCATAATTAATTATTTGGGTAAAGCATGGCTGTGTCACGATCAATTTGGCAAAATATTCAACAATATAGCTGGCTCGTTTTCGCGTTGGCTTGTTTAATTGCTGCATTGATATTCTGGGGCGTTACGGATACTAAAGCCCTGGTCAAAGAGCAACAGCCGACTGAAACGGAAACACAGGTTCAGATTCAACCTGAAAAGGTGGCTGCGACTGCACATCTGGGTGCACTCTCGGATGAGGTGAAGCCATTAGATACCACGACACGTGTTGTTGTCTCTAATGATCATGCGCCTGAATTCCGTGGAACCAAATATGTTAAGGATAATCAACGTCAGTGGACGATGGAAATTTTCCGCAGTTCAGATGAAGCAATTATTAAAAATTTCTTGTTAAATCGAGCTGATCGCAAGAAGTTTGTTTATTTCCGTCTGAGTGGTGAAGATCAGGTTGAGCAATATGTGCTTACTTATGGTGCTTTTTCAAATGCAGAAGAAGCCACCCGTCAATTTGCCCAGCTCAATCTGACACTTCCTGAGTCGATAAAGCCGAAAGCACAACAGCTGACAACATATGCTGAGTTTGTGAATGATTTGGGCTCTGATGAAATGAAATCGGCGACCAATCAGCTTTATGCAGTACAGTTAAGACCTGCAGCACTGCCTAGAGTGGATGAAACCTTGTTAATGAATCGAGCACCAGCAACGAGCAATCGGGCGGCAGATTCATCAACAACTGTTAAAACGACTGTGACTCAACGTGATGCACAAGGTAATGTCGTTAACGTTAAACAAAGCCAATCGGCCCCTCCAGCACCGACAAATGCTGAAAAAATAAAAGAAAATTCAGATTCTTCTAAACGAGAAGTAAGCGATCCATTTAATTGATGTTGCACTAAAATTGTGCAGAAGTGATTCTTTTTATAGCAACATGATTTTTTTTGGTGCGTTTTATAACTAGGGGCAAGTTCTTTGCCCCTTATAATTTAAAGTTATTTTAATTTTTTTAATGATTTAGTAAATCCTATTTTACATGGCATGTTTTTTGCATTCTTGTGGTGCTAATTTGTCTGCTCATTGCGCCTTTTGGTACTAAATGATTCATTAGTTTAGTGAAATGGAAAGTTTTTGTGCTTTACAAACTTTTTTGAGGGTGTAATAACTGAAAACACTTTAGATGGCGAAATGCACTGCGTCTTTAAAAAGAAAGGCGTATATTGCAAATCCGCCAGTAAAAATGTTTTCGCGAAGCATTGAACTTTAAATGAGTTGATCGGCAATATCGCAGAAAATGAATTGAATGTTTGTTGCTCGAAAGAGCCATGTTGAAAGAAGGGTACGCTATGCACATGCCATCGCCTAATACTGTAGCTCCCGCTCAAGGTTTATATCAGCCTGACGAGTTTAAGGATAACTGTGGTTTTGGTCTGATTGCCCACATGAAGGGTGAATCAAGCCATCATCTGGTCGAAACTGCGATTCACAGTTTAAGTTGCATGACGCACCGTGGTGGTATTGCCGCGGATGGTAAAACAGGAGATGGGTGCGGATTGTTATTGGCGATGCCGAAACAATTTTTCCGTGACGAAGCTCAGAAACTGGGAACCAACCTGACTGAGATTTTTGCTGCTGGTACGGTATTTTTAAATATTGATCCTGCTTTAGCGCAAAATGCGAAAAACATTTTAAATAAGGAAATCGAAGCTGCGGGCCTGACCGTTGCAGCATGGCGTGTCATTCCAACCAATAACGATGCATTAGGTGAGATTGCACTTCAATCTTTACCTGCATTTGAACAGATTCTCGTGAACTGCCCAATGGGCTTAACCGAAGTTGAGTTTAACCGTAAGCTCTTCTTGGCCCGTCGTCGTGCAGAACAAAAATTACAAAATGATCCATTATTCTATGTGACCACATTAGCGACTACAGTGATCAGCTATAAAGGTCTGATGATGCCAGCAGCGATTGCTGACTTCTATACCGACTTGGCTGACGAGCGCTTAAAATCACATATCGTGGTGTTCCACCAACGTTTCTCAACCAATACCTTGCCACGTTGGCCATTGGCACAGCCATTCCGTTACCTTGCACATAATGGTGAGATTAATACCATTACGGCGAACCGTAACTGGGCATTGGCACGTACACCAAAATTTGAAAATGCATTACTTCCAGGTCTGACTGAGTTAAATCCGATCGTAAACCGTACAGGTTCGGATTCATCAAGCCTAGATAACATGCTTGAAATTCTTGTTGGCGGTGGCATGGATCTGTTCCGTGCACTGCGTATGCTGGTTCCACCAGCATGGCAAAACGTTGAAACTCTGGATGCTGACTTACGTGCCTTCTATGAGTTCAACTCGAAGCACATGGAAGCATGGGATGGCCCAGCAGGTCTGGTGATTCAGGATGGTCGTCATGCGATCTGTATGCTTGACCGTAATGGTCTACGTCCAGCGCGTTGGGTAATCACAAAAAATGATTACATCACACTTGCTTCTGAAATCGGCGTGTGGGGTTATGAGCCAGAAGATGTCGTGTCTAAAGGCCGTGTTGGCCCTGGTCAAATCCTCGTGGTTGATACTTTAACTGGCAAAGTGCTTGATACTAAAGATGTCAGCAATCACCTGAAAAACATGCGTCCATACCGTGAATGGTTGCGTGATCATGCGATTCGCTTACAGGCAAATCCACAGCTTGAAGAGCAACTGGTGGATCAAGGTCTAACAGGAGATAAGTTAAAAGCAGCACAAAAAATGTTCATGGTAACATTTGAAGAGCGCGATCAATTGTTACGTCCAATTGCAGAAAGCGGTCAGGAAGCTGTGGGTTCAATGGGTGATGATACCCCAATGGCGGTATTGTCTCGTCAAGTGCGCCATGTTTCTGACTATTTCCGTCAGCAGTTTGCTCAAGTCACCAACCCGCCAATCGATCCATTACGTGAATCGATCGTAATGTCACTGGAAACCTGTTTAGGCCGTGAACAGAACGTGTTCGAGCAAGGCCCAGAGCATGCCGACCGTATCATCATTTCAAGCCCTGTATTGTCTAATTCAAAAATGCAGCAGCTTCGCGATGTTGAAAAAGAGCGCGAAGGCTATGGTGTAGTTGATATTGATCTGAACTATGCTGAAACTGAAGGTTTACAAGCAGCAATCGCACGTATCTGTGAAGAATCAGCACAGGCGGTACGTGATGGCAAAACACTGATTGTATTAACAGATAAAAACTTCCGTGAAGGCTTCTTGCCTGCAAACTCTGCATTGGCAACAGGTGCAGTACACCATCATTTGATTAAAACGGGTTTGCGTACTGATGCGAACATTTTAGTTGAAACAGGTTTTGCACGTGATCCACATCAGTTTGCGGTATTGCTAGGCTTTGGTGCGACTGCGGTATATCCATATTTGGCTTATGATGTCATCAATGACTTGGTTGCTAAAGGCGAATTATTGGGTGACCCAATCCATTCACAAGCAAACTTCCGTAAAGGGATTGAGAAAGGTTTACTCAAAGTTCTTTCTAAAATGGGTATCTCAACGGTTGCCTCTTACCGTGGCGGTCAGTTATTTGAAGCAGTCGGTTTATCTTCTGAAGTGGTTGATAAATGTTTCCTTGGCGTACCAAGCCGTATTCAAGGTGCAACGTTTGTAGATCTGGAAAATGACCAGAAGAAATTGGCAACGACTGCTTGGCAGAACCGTAAGCCGATTGATCAAGGTGGTTTGCTTAAATTCGTATTTGGTAAAGAGTACCATGCGTTTAACCCAGACGTGATCAATGCCTTGCATAAAGCTGTACGTTCAGGCCAATATCAAGACTTTAAAGAATATGCAGAACTGGTTAATAACCGTCCAGTTGCAACGATTCGTGATTTATTCAAGTTAAAAACCACGGACGGAATTGCGATTGATCAGGTTGAAACGATTGAAGAAATTCTGCCACGTTTTGACTCTGCGGGGATGTCTTTAGGTGCATTATCACCAGAAGCACATGAAGCGATTGCGATTGCTATGAATACCATTGGTGGTCGTTCGAACTCGGGTGAGGGCGGTGAAGATCCTGCTCGTTATGGCACGATTCGTAACTCGAAAATCAAACAGATTGCATCAGGTCGTTTTGGTGTAACGCCAGCTTACCTAACATCTGCTGAAGTATTACAGATCAAAGTAGCGCAAGGTGCAAAACCGGGTGAGGGTGGTCAGTTACCAGGTGGTAAAGTGAATGGCTTAATTGCACGTTTACGTTACTCAGTACCCGGTGTTACCTTGATTTCACCACCACCGCATCATGATATTTATTCGATTGAAGATTTATCGCAATTGATCTTTGACTTAAAACAGGTCAATCCTCAAGCGATGGTATCAGTCAAACTGGTATCTGAACCGGGTGTTGGAACAATTGCTGCGGGTGTTGCAAAAGCGTATGCCGACTTCATTACCATTTCAGGTTATGATGGTGGTACGGCGGCATCACCACTTTCATCGATTCACCATGCGGGTTCACCGTGGGAATTGGGTCTAAGCGAAGCGCATCAAGCACTCCGTGTAAATGACTTGCGTGGCAAGGTTCGTGTACAAACCGATGGTGGTTTGAAAACGGGTCTGGATGTCATCAAGGCGGCTATTTTAGGTGCGGAAAGCTTCGGTTTCGGTTCTACGCCAATGATCGCATTGGGCTGTAAATACCTGCGTATCTGTCACTTGAACAACTGTGCAACGGGTGTTGCAACACAACAAGATCATTTACGTCAGGAACACTATATTGGTGAACCTGAAATGCTGATCAACTTCTTCAAGTTTATTGCAGAAGAAACGCGTGAATGGTTGGCTGCATTGGGTGTTGCCTCACTGAAAGACTTGATTGGTCGTGTTGATTTACTCGAAGTATTACCGGGTGAAACAGACAAACATGCACATCTTGATCTCAGTGCATTATTAACCTCACATCCTGCTGCTGACGGTAAGGCGCAATATTGCCAAGTTCAGGGCAATGCACCATTTGATAAAGGTATCTTGGCTGAGCAAATGGTAGCAGAAATGTTGCCAGCAATTGAAGCGGGTACAGGTGGTTCATTCAACTTCACTGTAGGTAACTGTGACCGTTCAATTGGTGCGCGTATCTCAGGTGAGATTGCACGTCGTTATGGCAATCTGGGTATGGAAAATAATCCAGTGGTCATGAACCTGATCGGTACTGCGGGTCAGTCACTCGGGGTATGGAATGCGGGTGGTTTGCATATCAAACTTGAAGGTGATGCCAACGACTATGTCGGTAAAGGTATGGCTGGTGGTCGTGTATCGATCTTCCCACCAAAAGGTTCGCCGTTCCAGACCCAAAATACCGCAATTATTGGTAACACCTGTTTATATGGTGCGACTGGCGGTAAAGTCTTTGCTGCGGGAACTGCTGGTGAGCGTTTCGCGGTTCGTAACTCAGGCGCATTTGCGGTTATTGAGGGTGCGGGCGACCACTGTTGTGAATATATGACGGGTGGTGTGGTAACCGTATTAGGTAAAGTGGGTCATAACTTCGGTGCAGGTATGACTGGTGGTTTTGCGTATGTACTCGACCTTGATAATGACTTTGTCGACTACTATAACCACGAACTTATTGATCTGAATCGTATCTCTACAGAAGCGATGGAAGACCACAAAGAAAACCTACTCCGTATTTTGGATGAACATATTCAGGAGACGGGTAGTGCATGGGCTTACAAGATCCGTAATGAGTTCGACTTCTATAGTCGTAAGTTCTGGCTGGTGAAACCAAAAGCTGCTAATTTACAGACGCTTTTGAAAACAACCCAAGCTGATCCACAATAATTCCACGACTGCATAGACATAGGCAGGTGCAGAGATGAGGGACATCGCTGCGCCTACCCACGGAGAGAGACATGGCAGAGCGCCTTAATAATGACTTTCAATTTCTGGATGTAGCACGCCAAGATCCAGAGAAAAAAGATATTACTGTCCGCAAGGCAGAGTTTGTGGAAATTTATAAACCTTTTACTGCGGAAGTGGCTGCGAATCAGACCCACCGTTGTTTAGGCTGTGGTAACCCGTATTGTGAATGGAAATGTCCGGTACATAACTACATTCCAAACTGGTTAAAACTGATTGCAGAAGGCCAGATTTTCCAAGCAGCTGAACTTTGCCACCAAACCAACACCTTGCCGGAAGTTTGTGGCCGTGTATGCCCACAAGACCGTTTATGTGAAGGTGCTTGTACCTTAAATGATGGTTTTGGTGCAGTCACCATTGGTAATGCTGAAAAATATATCAATGATACTGCTTTCGCTTTGGGCTGGCGTCCAGACATGTCTGGGGTAAAGTGGACCAATAAAAAAGTTGCGATTATTGGTGCAGGCCCAGCGGGCTTAGGTTGTGCTGATATTTTGGCGCGTGGTGGTGTCAAGCCAGTCGTATTTGATAAACGCCCTGAAATTGGTGGTTTGCTCACATTCGGTATTCCAGAATTTAAAATGGAAAAAGATGTGATGAAACGTCGTCGCGAAATCTTTACTGGTATGGGCATCGAGTTCCGCTTAAATACCGAGATTGGCGTTGATGTCACCATTGAACAATTGCTTGCTGAATACGATGCTGTGTTCATGGGCATGGGAACCTATACCTATATGAAAGGTGGTTTCCCGGGTGAAGACTTGAATGGTGTTTACGATGCATTAGACTTCCTGATTGCCAATGTCAACCGTTGCCAAGGCTGGGAAAAAGATCCAAGCGAATACATCAGCGTCGATGGCAAGAAAGTCATCGTATTGGGTGGTGGTGATACCGCGATGGACTGTAACCGTACTTCATTGCGTCAAGGTGCGCATGATGTAACCTGTGCTTACCGTCGTGACGAAAGCAACATGCCGGGTTCTGCGCGCGAAGTAAAAAATGCCTATGAAGAGGGTGTGAAATTCCTGTTCAACCGTCAGCCAATCGAGATTATGGGTGAGAATGGCAAAGTCACTGGCGTTAAGGTTGTAACCACACAAATGGGTGCACCAGACAGCCGTGGTCGCCGTAGCCCTGAGCCTGTTCCTGGTTCAGAGGAAATCTTGCCAGCAGATGCGGTATTACTTGCCTTCGGTTTCCGTCCTAGCCCAGCAGACTGGTTTGGTGGTGCAAATGTGAGCCTCGATGGTTCAGGTCGCGTTGTTGCCGCTGAACAGCAAGAGTTCAAGTTCCAGACTTCTAACCCAAAAATCTTTGCGGGTGGTGACATGGTACGTGGTTCTGATCTGGTTGTGACTGCGATCTGGGAAGGCCGTCAAGCTGCGGAAGGTATTCTGGATTATCTTGGCGTTTAATCAACACAAGATAGAATCTATTGAAATAAAGCCTGCTCAATGCAGGCTTTATTTTTTTCATCTTGTCATTTTGGTAGTTTTGGCAAATCTTCTAAGCTTTTTTGCCCTGTCCTAGATGTTTGTACAGCGCAATACTCGAAGACGGACTATAAAATGAACAAGGTAATCACGATGGCCCTTGCAAATGCGAATGTAGAAAAAAGCTATTTAAATCGCCCCAAAGCGTTGGGGATTACCGTGCGTCGTTTGCAATTTAATCCAGAAAAAATCAAACGCCATTATTTTGCCAATTCACCTGTCATGTCACATCTACTGACCGCACTTTCTTCGACCTTCCCAATTGGCGAACAGTACTTTGTGAATAGCGTCCGTAATGTTCGTGACAAAGTCAAAGATCCACAATTACAGGCACAAATTGCGGCCTTTATTGGGCAAGAAGCGATGCATTCCAAAGCGCATACCGAGTTTAATGATGCATGGCGACGGGATGATTATAATTTAGACCGTTTTCAGGCATGGCTGGCGAAACGGGATGATCTGCTCCGCAATATTCATCCTAAATTACAGTTGGCTTTGACCTGTGCTTTTGAACATTTCACTGCAATGTTAGGTGGCTATATTCTGAAACATCCAGAAATTTTAAGTACGCTGGATGATGATGCGATGAAATTGTGGGTATGGCATGCCATTGAAGAAATTGAGCATCGTTCAGTGGCTTTTGATGTCTATCAGGAAGTCTATGGTGATGACCGTATCCGCCGTCTATTGATGCGTAGTGTGACTACAGGCTTTGCCAGCCTCACTTTCTATGCGACTTCACGACTCATCTGGCAGGATAAATGGAAAAGCTTACCGAAGCTGGGTGGCAATCTGTTTGGCACTTACTTATTGGCGAAAATGTTGATTCAACTAATTCCAGAGTATTTGTCCTATTATCAGGCCGATTTTCATCCTGCAAAACATGATTACACGCAATTGGTCAATTACTGGAAAGCGCGTATGGCGGATGAATATGGCATGGTGAGTTTTCAGGAGGGAACAGCCTCTCAACTGTATAGTTAATCGCCGCATTTAAAAATAAAGTTTGCTTAGCATGGCATTACATCAATATCGTTGAGTAATGCCTTTTTTATTTAAACAGTGATAAATCAACTTTAATAAATGTTACACAGCCAGTAAAAAATCACATTACAATGAACTATCGCAAAAATATAAAGAAAAACCTGAGGATAAATTTTTATGAAAGCAATTAAGCAAACAGCACTCGCAACCGTATTGGCAAGCACACTCCTGTTCACAGGTTGTGGTTATAACACTTTGCAAGTGAAAGATGAGGCGGTAAGTGCATCTTGGTCTGAAGTACAGAACCAGTATCAGCGCCGTGCTGACCTTGTACCTAATCTGGTTAATGTCGTAAAAGGTTATGCCAAACATGAAGAACAAGTGCTGACTGAGGTGACTCAGGCGCGTTCGAATGTTGCTGGTTTGAAAGTCGATAAAGAGGTGCTGGAAGATCCTGCCCTATTTGAGAAATATCAACAGGCACAAAGCCAATTGACGGGTGCATTGTCGCGTTTGATCGCCGTTTCAGAAAACTATCCTGATCTGAAAGCCAATGAGCAGTTCCGTGATCTTCAAGCTCAACTAGAAGGCACTGAAAACCGTATTGCGGTTGCCCGTAACCGTTATATTACAACTGTTCAGGACTATAACGGCTATGTACGTCAATTCCCTCAAGCTTTGACCGCTAAAGTGATTGGCATGAAAACCAAAGAAAACTTCAAGGCGGAACAGTCTGCTCAACAAGCACCAACAGTTTCATTTAACTAAGTTTTGAAATTGTTTTTAAATGTTGGGGAGTGACCGTATGTTAGAAGCGTTACAGCAAAAAATAAAACAGCAGCTTTTGCCTGCCTTGTTACTTGTTTTTGCGACACTTTGTTTTCAACATACGGTTTGGGCCGAGGTTGCAACCGCAACAGATCAAAGTGATCTGGTGGTTGCAGGCAAAATTATTCAGGAACAGCAAAAGAATAAGCCCGCGCCTTCGACTACATCGAATAATGAAACACCTGTATTGCCCAAAGTTGCCGATGACATGGCTGAAGGTGAGTCCATACGTGGATTGCCGAGCTTAAATCAGCCCGTCATTGATCAGGCCAAGATATTGAGTGATGCTGAAATGCAGCAGCTTAATCAGAAAATCCTGAGTCTGTACCAACAAGGTAAGGCCCAAGTCGGTGTAATTATCGTGCCGACCACGGGACAGGAAGCGATCTTTGATTTTGCGCTCCGTGCTGGGGAAAAATGGCAACTGGGTTCAGCCAAACGTGATAACGGTTTACTGATGGCGATTGCGGTGAATGACCGTAATATCCAGATCTTGACTGGTTATGGTCTGGAAGGGGTACTTCCAGATTTGGTGCTTAGCCGCATTATTCGAAATCAGATCACGCCTTATTTTAAACAAGGGCAATACGCACAAGGGATTTCAGCGGGTTTAGATGAAATCACCCGTATTGTGAATTTAGATCCTGAAATTGCCCAGCAAGCTGCTCAAGAGTTAAAAGACCGTCATGAGCAGGCATTACATGTGCAACAAGCCAAAGACAATACCCTCACCATGGCCTTATTTATCCTGATTGCAGGTGTGGTCGGGTCGTTTATTGTCGGTAATCGTTTAAGTGCTTCAACAGCTGCCGTGGCAGCAACGGTCGCTGGTCTTGTGAATGGTGCAGGTCTGGTGATGAGCCTGTTACTCGGTGTCGGGATTTTCTTTTTATTGATTACTTCACTCGCGCAACTGATTTTCCAGATGTTCTTGTCAGGTGGCGGCCGCGGAGGCGGTGGTGGTGGAGGTTTTGGCGGCAGCGGCGGTGGCTATAGTGGCGGCGGTGGTAGCTTTGGCGGGGGAGGAGCATCAGGCTCATGGTAACCAAGACAGATACAACACAGATTATTACCCAGCCTAAACTGGATGAGCATGTTCAACCAAGTTTGAAACGTTGGTTTAAGCATTTCCTCTATGTCTCCTCGGCGCATCGTTATTTTAGCAAGCAAGACCGAACCGAGATTGCCAAAGCGGTACAGCAGGCAGAAAAAGGCCATGTAGGGGAAATACAGGTGGTGATCGAAGGGCATATCCCATGTTCGCAAGCCTATCACCAGAATACCCGCTTACGGGCGCAGCAACTATTTGCTGAACTGGGTGTTTGGGATACTGAGCTGAATAGTGGTGTATTGCTGTATTTGAACTTGTGCGAGCGTAAAGTTGAAATCGTGATTGATCGTGGCTTAAAGAATGCTACTCAAACTGAAATCTGGAACGGGATTTGCCAAAGTATTGTCTTGTTGCTCGCTCAGAAGCAATATCTGCAAGCGGTGACCAACGGGGTTACTGAAATTGGACAGATTCTAGATCAATATTATGTAAAATCAGACCTGAATGATCAAAATGAACTGCCAAATGAACCGATCATTTTAAATTAAGTTCGGTTTTTAATTTCTCATCAAAAATCAGGCTTGTTATTTTAGAAAAAATAAATTATTGTGCAGACAATTCTGTATATATAAATTTCTGAATCGCAAGCCTTCTTATCAGCTTCCGATAAACGGCAAGAAAAAATAAAAAATAATTAAAATAAATTTTGTGTGATTCAGGTCGCTCAATTTAAATACTATTAGAAAATAGTCAAATTTGATATCTAAAAAAATGAATAATAAAGCAGTAAAGCTGACGTTATTTGTCATTTTTTTTCTTAAAATGTCTAAATTGCTCTGCTTTTATCCAACATGAAAATTTTTTAAGTCCCTGTTTTTTTAGAGTAAAATTGGCTAAGCTAAGGACTGGCATAAAACATGCTAAATACTAAGTAGCTGAAAAAAGCTTATAAAAATATCCATTGGAGAAATGTTATGAAATCAATGCAAAAGGGTTTTACTCTTATCGAATTGATGATCGTTGTGGCGATCATTGGTATTTTGGCTGCGATTGCGATTCCTGCTTATCAGGACTATATCGCGCGTTCACAAGTTTCTGAAGCATTTGCAATGACTTCAGGGCAAAAAACAGCAATTGCTGAATATGCGCAAAATAATGGTGCTTATCCTGGTACTGCTACTGCCCCTACAGCTGCTAGTCTAGCAGTTTCAGGTACGTATGCAGATTCAGCCGTTGAAGAAGATACAGGTGTAATTACTGTAACTATGAAAGGTGCAGGTGATGTCAGTGCTCGTGTTGCAGGTCAAACTGTCACTTTAACACCGCCAGATTTAACAGCAGATAGTACAACTTTTAATTTTGGATGTACTTCTTCTATGGAACAAAAATACTTACCAAAATCTTGTACTGGTTCTTAATATTTTACAAAATTTTATTATAAAAAATAAACTCTCGTCAGAGAGTTTATTTTTTATTATAGGAGGAAGATTTTAATAGAGGGTAAAATGGAAATTTTAGATTTAATAAAAAAATATAAATATCATTTATTTGTTTTTGTGAATCTTCTATGGATGTGGGCTTTGTTGAGTCCGAATATTTATTATTTTGATGATAATTATCGAGCTGCCGGAGGTTATTATAATTGGGGAGGGGATTTTCGTCCTTTTGCAGATTGGTTGTATTATTTTTTAGGTTTAGGTAGGCGTTTTACTGATTTGACACCATTGCCACAGATTTTTTCCTTGTTTTTTTTGTATTTTACTTATTATTTATATATTAAAAGATTTAATAGTGGAGAGTTAAATATTCCTACTTTATTGGTATTCATTCCAATAGTTTGGAGTCCATTTTTACTTTCTAATTTATATTTTCGTTACGACTCTATTTTTATGCTACTTGCTATTCTATTGTCTGTTGTAGCAGTATTTTGTGTGGATAATAGGAAATATATTAGAGCAATAATGTTGGTTTTTGTGACATGTGGATTATATCAGCCTGCAATAGTTGCATATGTTTGTACTGCATTGTTTTTAGTATATGGTATAAAAGAAAGTGAAAATAAAATAGATATATTTAAAATGTGGTTTTTGAAATCTTTAACTTATTTTTTTATTTTTTTGATAGGGGTGTTAATTTATTATTTTACAATCATGAAGTTTACTACAGACTATAATTGGTACTCAACTACACATAGCCAGATGTCTATGTATAATTTTTTTAAAAACATTGTCCAAGTAGTAAAAGATGTTAGTGTAGTCTTTGAAAGTGATACGGGGTTTTTGTTTTTATTTATATTTTTTTATTTGTTGGTAATTAATTTTTTTTATTTAAAGAAGAAATTTTCTTACTTTAGCTTAGTTGTTTTTATTTTAATACATTTAGGGTTTGTTGTTTCTGCGGCTGGTGTTAATGTTTTGTTGGATGTTCCAAGATTTGAATATCGAACTTTTATATTTTTTGGTTTTTATATTAGCTATTTGTTATTAAGTTTTTTTAAAATTATGAGTGTGGATAAATATAGAAAATATAGTTATGCCATATTGTTTTTCGTTGGTTTTTACTTTTTATCGATTGCTTTAAATGTATCTAATGCACAAAAATACAAAAACAAGTTTGATGATGCTATAATTATGGATATTGTAAGTGTTTTATATGAAAATAATTTTTCTGAAAATCAAACAGTTGTTTTTTATGGTGAATCAATTCCTTATACTGTACAACAGTTGATTTATAAATATCCTATTATTGGTGGGATTGCAACAAATGCATCTTATTATACTTATAAAATACAGAATTACTTTCCATATCAATTAAAGTATATAAAATTTAGATTAGAAAGTGATAAAAATGAATATATTAATTATGTGAAAAAAAAGAATGATCTTATAGTGATAAAAGATACTCAATTTTATACGATATATAACAGCTCTAAGGATGTTGTTATTGAATTTAAATCTTTAGAGAGTAAGTGATTTTGTATGTTAGGGGTTATTCGGTATGGTTTAATTGGTTCGGTTAATACGGTTATACATTGGGTTGTATTTTTTGGTTTGTATTTTTTTGATTTTAAGCAGTATCTTAGTAATTTTATAGGTTTTTTCTGTGCAGTTATTTTTTCTTATATTATTAATGCAAGGTATAATTTTCATTCCAAACAATCTTTAAAAAATTTTATTTTATTTTTTTGTTTAATGGGGGGGCTAAATTTAAGTATAGGTGGATGTGCTGATAGCTTGGATTTTTATCCAATTTTTACTTTGTTGGTTTCGTCTTTATTAAGTTTATTTATAGGGTATTTTTTATCAAAATATTTTGTATTTAAGGAGAGTAGTAAATGAAAATCTCTTTAGTTGTTCCTGTCCATAATGAGCAAGAAACCATCGAATTTTTTTATGATAAAATACGGTCCTATCTTGCATCAAGTCCTTACAAAATAGAAATTATTTTTATTGATGATGGAAGTCATGATATAACAGAAGAAATTATTTATTTGCTTGAAAGAAATGATTCTTTGGTTAAAGCAATAAGTTTTACCCGAAATTTTGGCAAAGAAGCTGCATTAATGGCAGGTTTAAGTTATGCAACAGGTGATGCTGTTATTCCCATAGATGTAGATTTACAAGATCCTATAGAGTTAATCCCACAAATGATAGAAGCTTGGGAAAATGGTGCGGAAATTGTTTTAGCTAAACGAATAGATCGATTAAGTGATAGTTGGTTGAAACGAGTAACAGCTTCTATTTTTTATAGATTGCATAATAAAATTAGTTATCCTGAAATTGCAGAAAATGTAGGTGATTTTAGGCTATTATCACGACCTATTGTTGAACAAATTTTATTGCTTTCCGAAAAAAATCTATTTATGAAAGGGATATTTTCATGGGTCGGTGGTGAAACAATTACACTAGAATATAAACGAGCTACGAGAGTTGCAGGACAAACAAAATTTAATGCTTGGAAATTATGGAATTTAGCTTTAGAGGGTGTAACCAGTTTTTCGACTTTTCCACTTAGAATATGGACATATATAGGTTTATTCATCGCAACCTTATCATTTTTATATGGTACTTGGATGATTTTACAAACACTTATTTGGGGTAACCCAGTTAAAGGTTACCCATCATTACTTGTATCTATTCTCTTTCTTGGAGGGGTACAGCTTATTGGTATTGGGGTATTAGGCGAGTATTTGGGACGAGTATATATAGAGGTCAAAAATAGACCTCGTTATTTGTTGAAATATAAATCCAAAAGAAAGTAATGACTTAGCTACCTGTGCATATTTTAGGTAAATATTTCTGTGCTATATCTGTAGATATACATTGCCAATGAGATGGTTCTAAACTTACATTATTTCTCATCATTGCTAGAATAAGATGTTTATTCTGTATTGGAGCTGAAACATCATTATTTTTAAAGGTAAAGGAAACAGCGCATATTGCATCTGTATGGGTTATAAGGTTTACAGAGTCAACATATTTACCACCTCCATTTTGAGGATTGGATAAGTTCATTTCTACTGCTGTGGGACAAGTACCTGTTTGGTTATATATATAAGTAATAATTTGTTTATATCTACCAAAAAAAATAATTGCTTCAGATACTTGCGTTCTAACAATGTAATCTCGATATGCTGGAATAGCAATTGCTGCTAAAACACCAATAATTGTCACTACAATCATCAACTCTATTAATGTAAATCCTTTTTGCATGATGATTCTCCCTAAAAATACGATTATTTTTTATTTTAAGCAAAAAAAGTGCCATCTTTTAAAATACTTATAAAACAATTGTTTAATTTTATTTTTAGAAAATGATGAGTCTAAAAATGTGATGAAGTGACTGTTTTTGTTAACAGGGCTAGTGAAAATTGTTGAGCGAGATAGGGGTGAGTGATTGTTACATATTCTATGATTACATATAGCCGTGCTTTTTTTATTTTATATCATTATAATTTGAGCTCGCTTGATTAGGCGGAATATATGCAAATATAAATATCTGAAGAGGAAGCATAAAATAATGTCAAAACGCCTTAAATTTTTTCTGTGTCATTTAACACTCTCTTTTTTAATTGCGTTGATTGTGATAAGCATTGTATTTTGTATGTGGTATCCATTGCCTCTTGCTCAAGCCGTTGGTGTCACACATCTTTTTCTGATGATGTTAGCTATTGATGTCATTATTGGTCCAATATTAGGTCTATTGGTTTATAAACAAGGCAAAAAAACCTTAAAAATGGATTTAAGTATCATTATTTTATTGCAGTTAAGTGCTTTAGGTTATGGTATGTATAGTATCGAGCAAGGTCGACCTGTATGGATTGCTTATTATGTAAATGGATTTGAATTAATTCGAAAAAATGAAATTCTTGAGGATAACATTCAAAAAGCTTTGCCAAAATATCAGAATCCTTCATGGTTTAAACCGCAGTATGTAGGGGTTGAGTTTGCTAAAGATTCTAAAACTCGTAGTGATGATATGTTTACAGAGGTGATGAGTGGGATTTCGTTAGCACAAAAACCTGAGCGTTACGTTGATTTTTCCAAAGTAAAGCCCCAAATGCAGCAACATGCTAAAACGTTGGATGAATTAAAACAATATAATGATCTAGTAGTTGTAAAAGAAACTTTAACTGAATATCCCCAAGCAACTGCCTTTGTCCCATTAAAAGCCAATGCTGTTGATATGACCGTTCTCATTAACAAAGAAAAAGGCGAAGTGGTTAAGATTGTCGACTTACGTCCGTGGAAGTAAATTGTAGTTTTTATCTAATATTCGATTTTTATCTCAAGGCTTAACGATATAATTCGCTAGGCCTTTTTTCATGTATGACCTATGCAATTTTTATGCTTTTTACTTGCCAGCATCTTGTTTAGTTTTGCCTGGCTATCCCCAGTCCATACTTATCCCTGGGTGACTTTTTCCAGTGAACTGGCGAGCTTTGGTGGTGGCGTGGCGTTACTTGCCTTGCTGTTCAATAAAAATGTAAAAATCCCGCGTCCTCAAATCTTGATGCTGGGGATTGCTTTAATTCCGCTATGCCAGTGGGCTTTTGGCCTAATTACGGATTTCAGTACAGCATTCCTTAGCTCCGCTTATCTCTTTGTATTCTGGTTAATGATCATTGCAGGATACAACCTAAGCTTGCAAGCAGAGCAACGGGAACGCATCATGCTGGGTATGAGCTATCTATTGCTGAGTATTTCTTTTGTCAGTGCGATCATGGCCATTGTGCAGTGGTTAAATCTTGAAGCTTATATTGATGGAATTATACAGCTCAAAACCAGTCGCCCTTATGCCAACTTCGGACAACCGAATAATCTGGCAACCTTTTTAATTATGGGCTTGATGGGTGGCTTATATTTATATGAAAAAAGAAGGCTGACCTTATGGTTGTTAATCCCAGCCAGCTTGGTCACACTATTTGCAATCACACTGACTCAATCAAGAACTTCTTGGGTGGTCTGTATTTTCCTGTTCTTTTACTGGATTTATAAGCAATACAAAACCTCACCTCGATTTAATTTCCCAAGATTATTGCTTTGGGTCGGGCTGTACTTTGTCATTGCGGGTTACTTATTGCCTGTTCTGACGCAGCTCTTAAGTTCAAATATCGATACGGGTGTGACTCAAACAGCATCCATTGCGCAACGTGCAGGTTCGGGACATGAACGACTTGGTATGTGGGTACAGATCTTACATGCAATCGCTGACAAGCCTTGGTTTGGCTATGGTTGGAGTCAAACCAGCATAGCGGTGGTCGAGAGCATTCAATTTAATACCGTACAAGTCTGGTATAACAGTGCGCATAATGTGTTGCTCGATTTACTGGTCTGGAACGGCGTGCCTCTGGGGCTGTTGATTATTGGCTATATCTCATTATGGTTATTCTGGCTCAATAAAAATGCCAAGGATATGACCTCGATAATTGCGATCTTGATGGTCTGTGCAATCCTGATTCATGCGATGCTCGAGTTTCCACAACGCTATGCATATTTCTTGCTGCCAATGGGCTTCTTGTTAGGACTTATTCAGGCGCAGACTCCGAAGTTAAAAGGAGTGATGGTCGATAACAATGTCATTCGCGTTGTTGGCGTGTGTGCACTTATCGTGGTATTGCTGATTTGGCGGGATTATAAGCTTTATCAGGACAATAGCCGTCTGGTCTTTAAAAACCAACAGCCGACAGCAGAAGTTCTAGGAAGTTCTAAAATTTTAGTTTTGACGCAGTTCCAGCAACGTCTTGACTGGATTGCGTTAAAACCACAGGTAGAGATGTCTGAGGCTGATTTAAGACTGCTTGGGGAGATGGTGAAGAATAAAGCCACACCATACAACTTGAAGAAGTATGCGCAGTTACTGGCTTACAATCAAAAGTTAGATGAAGCAGAGCAACAGCTTATTGTGTTGAGACAGCTGTATAAACAAAAGGTGAGTCTGGCAGACATCATCGAATTAAATAAAAAGGCGCAGATCAAAAAGTCTTAAACTACGATTTTTGCAATAAAAAAACCAAAGCATTGCTTTGGTTTTTTTATTTGAAATAATTTTAAATCTGGCTTTGAATATAGTTTTCAATACCCACATTTTCAACTAGATCAAGTTGTGTATCGAGCCAGTCCCAATATTCTTCTTCTTTCTCTAGAATTTCTTGAACTAAATCACGGGTCACATAATCTTGTTCTGCTTCAGCAAGTTCAACCGCTTGCTTGATTGCTTCAATATTTTCTTTCACTTTGCGAATATCGCAGTTCAGGACTTCTTCGGTGTGTTGACCGATATAGAGTTTGCCTAAATGCTGTAGGTTCGGTAAACCTTCCAAAAATAAAATACGCTCGATGACTTTGTCAGCGTGTTTCATTTGACGGATCGATTCTTTGTATTCGGCTGAACCTAACTGCTCAATACCCCAATCATTAAACATACGCGAGTGTAAGAAATATTGGTTAATGGCGGTTAAATGGTGGTAAAGCACCTGATTCAGTTGGTTGATAACTTCGCGATTGCCTTTCATTGCGTTTACTCCAAAAACACCAAGTGTTGATGCCCTAGTAGCTAAGGCAATTTATCTTATATTAATCAACAAATAATGTTCTGGCGAGTAATTTATAGAACGGCAAATGAAAATCACAATCATAAGTGGAGTATTTGAAACTCCGTAACATCATTATAGAAATATGATTTTCATAAAAAAACCGCTGGATGAGGAACTTAAAAGTTCTGCAAGAAGCGGTGGAGTCGTAAAAGATGCGGTAAATTAAGAGGTAATTTTTAAACGAAATCAGGCTGCGATGGAGATGCGTGCTGCAATTTCAGCAAGCTCATCACTAATAATTGCGCGTGCTTCAGGCGCACAACGACCACAACACGTGCCTAGGTCGAGTAGGTCACGGATTTCACGATAGCTTTCAGCGCCGTTTGCAACAGCGTCTTTGATATCCTGATCTGTAATTCCACGACATAAACAGACATACATGGGAGTGATCCACAAATATAAATGCGATAATTGATATTATTGATAATTATTATCGTTTGTCAATGAATTTCATTCTAAGCGGTAGAATATGTTTATTGGGAATTTGAATAAAAAAATACCGCTTTATCGGCGGTATTTTGAGTGTTTTTTATCTTATTGATAACTATAAGTTAAAAATATCTTATGGAATGATCACAATCCCATCCATTTCGACCAGTGCGCCTTTTGGCAGGCTAGCAACACCAAGTGCTGCACGTGCTGGGTAGGGTTGAGCAAAATATTCACCCATAATTTGATTGACGAGTTGAAAGTGAGATAAATCAGTCAGAAAGATGTTGAGTTTGGCTATGTCTGCCAAGCTACCGCCAGCAGCGGTACATACTGCTTTCAGATTATCAAATACACGGCGGATTTGAGCTTCAATTCCTTCTACAAGTTCCATACTGTACGGATCTAAGCCAATCTGGCCTGATAGATAGAGCGTGTTGCCAACAAGAATTGCCTGAGAATATGTTCCGATAGCAGCAGGGGCGTGTTCAGTATGAATAACTTGACGTGACATTAAGCTCTCCTAAGTCCTATGTTTCCTCTTAAACAATGCGACTTTAACACAAAAGTGCAGACACGAAAGGGCTGAATACTGTTTAGTCGCTGTTGTTTGAATTTATTCTTGAGTTTTTTATTGCAGTCACATGTTTGTGATTTACGTTGCAGCCGTAACGTTGGCTTAATTCACTGTTTCGGCTTTAGTCACTTCAGGTTGCACGATTGGCATGTTCAGGCGTTCGATACGAGGGAAACCGAAGTGCATACGTAAGTCACGAATGATTTGTGCGATCTGATTACGGTTGCTGACCACGATGTTGACATAGGTTTTATGGTCTTGAGATTGAACCATTTCAACACCTGTTTTGGCTTTACGGCATTGATAAATCAGGTCGGAAATTTGTTCATCATTCATTTCCATATGAATGCATAGGTAGGCGCTAAAGCGGACATCATCAATTTCTTCAGATTGCCAGTTGAGCGGCATAATATTTTCTGGATGTAGATGTTGTTCATGCAATAAATTACGACAACGTGAGCGATGCACAATTAAACCACGTCGTGATAAGTGCCCTTGAATCGGATCGCCCAAAACAGGATTACAACAATGTGCGTATTTTACATCAACGCCTTCTGTACCCACGATGAGGCGGTCAGAAGTTTCCTGATGCTGTGAATAGTCTTGCGAAAATAAATGATTTGCCACCAATTGAGGTAATAAGTCACCCACTGCAATTTGTTCAAAAAGCGTATCTTTACTGCTGACATGACGCCATTCCAGAACATTAATCCAGTCGGTTGGTGAAAGATCATTGATCGAGCGCTGGAACAGTTTTAAGGCACGATTCAGTGCTTGCTGGCCGACCAGACGTTGTTCATCAATATCTTGTTCACGCAGCATGTTCTGCAAGGCACGACGGGCTTTTTGGGTGTTAATAAAGCTGAGCCAGTCCGGATTTGGTGTCGCAAGGACATCGGTAATGATCTCGACCACTTGTCCACTGTGCAACGGTGTCGATAAAGGACGGATTTCCCCATCTACTTTGGCGCCTACGGCATGGTTACCTAAAAATAGGCTAGCTGAATAGGCAAAATCAACAACGGTTGCGCCTTGTGGTAATTCGTGCAATTGCCCGTGTGGGGTATACACCCAGATTTTTTCTTGGTGTAAATAATCGAGTAAGTCGCTAAACGTCGTTTTCGCGCAACCGCTATCGATCAATGTATTTAGATTCTGCATCGATGCTTGAATTGCAGAACGGCAGGCCTGTGGCGCATTTTCCCCAAGGACTACCCCGAAACGCGCAGCTTTACGCATCAGTTCGGTTTGAATAGTCAAGGAAAGCGTGGTTTTCTCACCTTTCAGCTTGATCATTAAAGACTGGTTGCCCCCAGGGAGAGGACGGCGAATATGATCGCTATATTGTAAAACCTGAAAATTATCTTTAAGCGCATCGACTAAACGGTCACAGTCAGCGATGCTTTGTAAAATGATTTCAAAGGCATGGCTGTGGCTGAGTTCATTCAGGTCGATTTCATTTTTAACAAAGTGGCGGAGTAATTCGATATTGTTATTTTTCTTTTTAATACGACCTTTTAAGTCATGATTTTTTAACAGGTCAGTCAGTTTCTGTTCCCAGATCGCCTGATATTCACAACGTTTTGGTTTGGTCTCTAATAATGCGGTTTGCACATCATTAAACATATCCAGATCAAGATTTTGATAGCAGAGATGTTCAAGATTGTCCGCCATTTCATTCATACCGACCAGACGTGCCATCGGTACAAAAATATCAAAGGTTTCCTGTGCAATACGCGCGCGTTTATCGGGACGGAGCGCGCCCAAAGTAGTCATATTATGATAGCGGTCTGCCAGTTTAATAATAATGACACGCGGATCTTGTAGCGTTGCTTGCAGAATTTTTCGGAATGATGCGGCTTTGTTATATTCTTTATCGCTGGAATGGCTGAGTTTGGTGACACCATCGACCAGCTCTGCAACCACCAGACCATATTTTTGTCCGATTTCATCTTTGGTAAATTCAGTATCTTCAATTACATCATGCAGTAAAGCTGCCATGAGTGTATCTGCATCCAGACGCATATGTGCGAGGATACAACTGACCGCAATCGGGTGTAATACATAGGGTTCACCGCTTTTACGGGTAATACCGCTATGGGCTAAATCAGCAAAATCGCAGGCAGCAAGCACACGTTGAACGTCGCTATCCTTGAGATAGGCTTCAATGATGACTTTGAGCTGTTGCTTGGCTTGGCTGACTTCTTCGCCTGGCATATAACACCTTTTTAACATGAATTCAGTAATGAATAAGCTTATCTTCTAATGAAAAGCAAATTGCAAAGCTTGTCAATTTGTTCATTATAAAAACTCGTAAATTTTTTCAATGAAGTATATTGTTTTTACCAATATAACGCTGAATTTTACAACAAACAAAAAAGCCCAGTGTCTTCACAATGGGCTTTTCAGCAAAGCAAATTCGATTTAGAAAGTGAAACCTTCTAAGTTTAATGAATTTGTAGACAATACCATATCAAGATTTGATGTTTGGTAGTCTTGGTCGCGTTGTTTTAAAATTTCTTTAGTGACATGACCCACCGCAATTTCGCGTAATGCAACCACTGTTGGTTTGTCATTATCCCACTCTACAGTTGGTTCCATACCTTGACGTGCCAATTGACGTGCACGTTTACTCGCTACCAGTACCAACTCGAAGCGGTTATCTACATGGTCTAAACAATCTTCAACGGTTACACGTGCCATAAGTTGTCTCGTCTGAACATCACATTTGAAAGACTGAGTAGTATAAAAGGCTTTTATACAAGACTCAAGTTATTCGCGATTAAGGGTAATCAAGTTTTCAATTAATTGCTGGTGGCGGTTGCTTTGTTGCAAGGTCACCAAACGGTTTGCGGTAATAATGGCTTCTAGATCGTGCACGGCTTTATTGAAATCGTCATTGATAATGACATAGTCAAAACTGGCAAAATGACGCATATCTTCCACGGCACAACTCAAGCGATGCTCGATCACGTCGACAGAATCTGTACCGCGATTCGACAGGCGCTGTCTTAAGTCGTATTGGGTTGGAGGGAGAATAAAGATCTGTTTTGATTCAGGAAAAAGTCGACGAACCTGTTCAGCACCTTGCCAGTCAATTTCAAGTAAAACATCGTGACCTTGTTGGAGTTGTTCTTTTACTTTGGCTTGCGAAGTACCGTAATAGTTTCCAAATACTTCTGCGTATTCGATGAAACCACCTTCATCGACTTGTGCTAAAAAACTTTCTTTACTGGTAAAATGATAGTGAACACCATCAAGTTCACCAGGACGCTGACCGCGTGTAGTGTGTGAGACAGAAACGTGTAGGTTGCTGACTCGATCGAGTAGGGCTTTGACCAAAGATGTTTTGCCCGTTCCTGAGGCTGCAGAAACGACAAACAAGAGACCCGACATGATATTTTTCCTGAATATGATAAAATATCTTGGCTATTGTAGTGTAGCGTGCCATTAAACGAAATAGTTTGGCGTAAAAATTCAGTTGATCAGAGAGGTTGTTATGGAAATCGTGTTGGCCAATCCACGAGGCTTTTGTGCTGGTGTTGACCGTGCTATAGCAATCGTCAATCGGGCACTGGAATGTTTTAATCCACCAATTTATGTCCGTCATGAAGTGGTACACAACAAATTTGTCGTCGATGACTTGCGTCAGCGTGGCGCCGTTTTTGTTGATGAGCTAGATCAGGTTCCTGATGATTCTATTGTGATTTTTAGTGCGCATGGTGTATCCAAAGCGGTACAACAAGAAGCTGATCGCCGTGGTTTAAAAGTATTTGATGCAACCTGTCCGTTGGTCACCAAAGTGCATATCGAAGTGACCAAATATGCACGTGAAGGAACTGAAGCCATTCTGATTGGGCATGAAGGCCATCCAGAAGTTGAAGGCACAATGGGTCAGTATGATAAAACCAAAGGTGGCGCAATTTATCTAGTCGAAGACGAAGAAGATGTTGAAGCTTTAACGGTCAATCATCCAGATAAAGTGGCTTTTGTTACCCAAACCACACTTTCAATTGATGATACAGCGAAAGTGATTGATGCGTTACGGGCGAAATTTCCTCAAATTCAAGGTCCGCGTAAAGATGATATTTGCTATGCCACACAAAACCGTCAGGATGCAGTACGTGATCTTGCTGAGCAGTGTGATGTAGTATTGGTGGTTGGTTCGCCAAACTCATCAAATTCAAACCGTTTACGTGAACTGGCTGAGCGTATGGGTAAATCTGCTTATCTAGTCGATAACGCAGATCAATTGCAAAAAGACTGGTTTAAATCGGATAGTAAAATTGGTGTGACTGCGGGTGCATCTGCACCTGAAATTTTAATTAAACAAGTGATCCAGCGTTTACAAGATTGGGGTGCAACACCACCAAAAGAGTTACAAGGGCGTGAGGAAAATATCACTTTTAGTCTACCAAAAGAGTTGCGTATACAGGTGATACAAGCCTAATTTTATTAGAAAAATGTGAACTGGAAACGGATGGATGACACTCCATCCGTTTTTTTTGCTGCTTATCTGCTTTGTATTGGTTCTGTAAAAATAAAAATTAAGATAGAGTAGTGAATTTTTAAAAATTAGGTGCTGGGGAAATGGGGAAAACTCGGGGATTCACCTTAATTGAATTGATGGTGACAATTGCGGTGTTGGCTGTGATTGCGATGATGGCTGTGCCGGTATTAACGAAGATTATTTATAAAAGTCAGTTAAATAATGATGCACGTGATTTTGCTGATCAATTAGTTGAATTACGTTCAGATGCCGTTTTAAAGCAAAAAGGTCAAGATCTTTCTTTAGATGAGAATGAAGCCGAGGCTTGGAAAACTTCCGATCATATTCATTGGGATACGGGACAGCCTACAGTTACAACACTTTCTTACGATGCTCTAGGCCGTTTAGATTCAGCCAATAACTTATGTTTTGTTCTGGTTCATGTAAAAGATATGACGATGAAGGCTGTAATTATAGCTCGTAAAAATGGTCTGGTTATTTTTGATAAATCATTTACAGCTTGCCCAGCAAATCTTGGGAATGAATAGAGGTATATGATGCGATCTAATCAACAAGGTGTGGGATTGGTGGAAGTCTTGGTTGCATTAATCCTTTTATCAATAGCTGTATTGGGTTTTGTAGCTTTACAGATGAAGGCAATTGCAGCAAGTCATGAGGCTGGACGTAATATTCAAGCAATAAATATCGCACGAGATTTATCTGAACGTATACGTAGTAATCGTGATGGTTTACAGGCTTTTAAAGATAAGAACGGGTACACCACTAAAATAACAAATAACAAAAATTGTGCTAATGAAACTGATGCGGCATTTTGTTCTGCAACAGAAATGGCTGCTTATGATTTTGTAAAAGTTAGCGATACAGCTAATGATTTAGGAATGCAGTTAGCGATCCAAAACTGTCAGGGAACAGCCAGTTTAAAGCGTAAATGTATTTATGTGGCATGGGAAGGAACTACTCCTGATAATGGTACGACCACTTCAAATTGCACTAATGGCGTAGCGTATGTACCTGAGGCGAAATGTATTATCGTAGAGGTATATAACTATGATGATTAATCAACACAGAGGTTTAACCTTACTGGAATTAATGATTGCATTATTTCTGGGGTTATTGATTGTCGCTGCTGGTACAGGCGTATTTTTGAGTGGACAACGTTCATTAGGTTTGCAAGGTAGCATGGGAGAATTACAGCAAAATGCGAACTTTGGTTTGGCCATGATTACGCATGATTTACGTCATGCCAATTTGAATACGCCTTCAACTCAAAAAGTAAATAATAAGCAGGTGGGTTCTGGGGTCATTTTTAGCACCGCTAACTTACCTTCCTCTCTGTCAAAAGTGAGTACAACTTTATTTACTCGACAAGCCAGAGATAATGATGCTACTACAGGAAAAAGTGATCAGCTGACGATCCAATTTATTCCTGAATATCAGACTATTACTAAAAGAAAATGTAAGCAGGATAAACCTGATTGTACAGCAGATACTGATAAAGAAGATGTAACGATCTATACGGCTAGAAGTGTGGACTGTGAAGGTAACCGACTTGAGTTTGATAGGGTTACTACGATTGTCCAACGCTATCATATAAAGGCAGACCCTAATCAAATCGATGGGCAGCCAACAGCGTACTCCCTATATTGTGATGCTGGTTATTATCAAGATGGTAATGAGGCGATTACAGATATGAAGGTTGGAGCAAATGGCTCACAACTCATGCAGCGCATAGATACATTTAAGGTGCGTTTAGAGGTGAAGGATAAAAATGGCAAACTTCGCTATATGAGTATCAATGATTATTTAGCTTTAATGCCTGCTACCGTAACTGATAGCAAAAATTATTATAACGTGGTGTCTGTTGAAATAGGATTGTTAGCTCGTTCAACAACACCATTAAATTCTGAGCAGCTTATTGATAATACGAAAAAATTTAAAATTATAGGAAGTGATGTAACTTTAAATGATACTCAGCAAAAGGGCTCAAAATTTCTTCGAGAAGTATTTAGTCAGGTTGTGGCATTTAGAAATACTTTGGGGGCATCATGATGAAAAAGCAGAATGGTGCAACACTAATCATGATCTTAATCATATTGGTTGTGATTGCACTTATCGGTACTTTAGCTGTCAAGTCTAGTATTTTGGGATTAAAAATTTCAACCAATAGTCAAGTCCGCTCTCTCCTGCTAGAAAATAGCAACTCAGCCTTATTTAACGTTGAAGATCCAAATCAGATTGCTCGTCAATTAGCGCTTGATGGCATGTTTAGTTATTTTAACTCTGTTGAAAATATCGAAGATGAATTGGTTTTTTGCTATCGTCCTGCGTCTATGAGTACGTTTTATTCAATGGATAAAGCGAGTGTAATTGAACAAGATGGTAAAACCACCAAAATGGGGAATACCGGTTTTTGTAAAGTTGGGGAATTTTCATCAGGTCGCTCAGCAATACAGGCGCAAATCTATTTAAAGAAAAATAAAGAGCCGAATGCTTCACCTTTTAGTACAGCACCATCGGGTACAAGTCTGGGGCAAAGTGAAGTGCCTGTTGTGGCAAACAATATCGGTGTAACCGTGATCTCTATTTTGCCAAGTTATGCAGATGCGACGGATACACAAATTGAGAGTTGTTTTAAGAACACGGCAATTAAGAAAAATGAAGATACGCAGACGGTTGAAGAATGTTTTGAAGCCTTAAATGTGCCTTATAACCTTCAGCATGCAGATTATATTGTTGGCAGCTCGCCAAAGCTTAAGTCTTAATTGATACCTACCTGTAAGGGGTGAAAAAATGAAAAATTTTAATCAAAAACTACTTTCGGCATCGGTATCAATGTTGATGACTATGTCGATATGTCATGTAGTTACTGCTCAAGCTAGTGATATTGATATTTATAAGTTGCCTGATGCAACAGAACTCACCATTATGATGATGCTGGATTTGTCAGGAAGTATGGATTTAACAGCTGTTTCGGATAATGGACCTTGTGATTTAGGCACAGTGCGTTCTTCAGGTAAAGTAACTGGTGATACAGTAGCAGGGGGCTATAGTACTAACTTTTGTTATACAGGAACAAAAGGTAGGAATAATTTATATTACTATCGTGCTAATAGCGATGAAACAAATTGGTGGAAATGTACCAGAACATCTGACAATACAGTCGCTAACTGTAATACCCTTATAAGTCGACCTGATAATGAAGAAATTTTTAAATACACAAGGTCTAACTTGGGTACTGGTAGTAATAATTTTTATTATTATTATAATTATGGTGAAACAAAAAGATATTATGATCGTATTAGTCGATTAAAAAATTCTTTATATATACTGGCAAATTCAAATGATATTCCTTTGAATACAAAAATAGGTATAGGAACTTTTTCTTATAATGCGGATGGGAATAGAGGATATGTTCGTATTGCAGCAGACCAATGGGGGGCTGTGGGTAGTGTTCAGCGTGATCGAGTATTAACCTTAATTCGAAATTCAGGATTTAAGGGAAGTGGAGGTACACCAACTTCATCAGCTTATGCAGAGGCAGCAGCTTATTTGTTAGGTACTACAACAGGAGGAAATAGTATATACAGTGGTATTGGTGTTGCAGAGGGTATAAATGTTCGTACAGGTACAAATGCTTCAACTTGGAAATATGTCACGCCATTGGATAAGACAAAAGATCCATTATGTTCAGGAAAAGGAATTTATGTTTTAACCGATGGTGAGCCTAATGCGAGTACAAGTGCTATTACCAGTACCTTGATGAAAAATGCCTTAAATTTAAGTGGAAACTATTCATATACAACTGGGTTAACAAATAATGGCTACTATGATAATAATAATTCGTTTAGAAATTATCGATCAGATTGGCAATCAATAGGGTCTTTTGCTAAATCTTTAAATACAGGAAGTGTTTTACAGCCTCTCTTTAATAGTACGCAACGTAATAATGAACATGTTATTAAAACAGCAGTAGTGGGTTTCGGGTCGGTTTTTGATGTCGCTGATCCACGAGGCGAAATTCGTAAAGAATTAATTGACCCTAAAACGGGTAATAAAAGAACTTATTATGATTGCAGTAAACTTACAGGTAATGACCAAAAAAATGCTTGTAATTGGGGAATGCAAAGTAAATTTTCTGATGGTACCACAACGACTATTGCTGGTTCGGGAGGATATGGTGAGGGCGGTTTCTATTCTGCATCTTCTACAGAAGAAGTGATTGAGAGTCTTAAAAATTTTGTTGAGGATATGAAGCCTGAGTTTGATCCTATTCCGACAGGTTCACCGACTTTACCTGTAGATGCCTTAAATCCAATACAAATCCAACCTTATGGTTATTATGCGAGGTTTACTCCTAAGCCACAAGAACCTTATCAGCTTTGGATTGGAAATCTTAATAAATATCATATTAAGGATGGTCAGCTCTATGACAATACGAAGACCATTCGACTCATTCAAGATAGCGGTAAATTGAATAACTCAGCCAGTGGAATCTGGAATGGGGGGGTGCTAGGTAAGTTACCATTAGGGACATTTTCAGATGCTTCAACAGAAACACAATCATCAAATCGTACTGTATTTACAAATCGTCAAATTAATTCTGTAAGTGGGATAGCTGAAGAAGCCAGTAGTTTGCAAAAGGTAAATTTAAGGACCTTATTTAATACAGATGCTGAAGGTACCTTGCGCAATGATCCTAAAAAAAATTATTGGTTAAATATTTTAGGTTATAAAGTTAATGAAAATGCTACGGGAATAACAGTAGCAACATTGCCTACCGATGTACAACGGCAATTAGGTGCAACTATGCACTCGAAACCAATCTTATTAACTCAGCAAGGTAAAATTGTTGTTCCAACTACAGGTGACAATAAAGGACTAGTAACCACAACAGATCGTAAGGACTACCTATTATTTGGGAGTAATCAAGGTTCTTTACATGTCGTTGAAGTTGGAAGTGATACTGATACGGACAGAGGAAAAGAGGTTTTTACATTTGTACCGCATGAAATGATGGAAAAGCAGCCTAAAGCATTTCTGAATGAAGGAGCCACAAATGGTGGACGAGCAAATTTATATTATGGAATGGATGGGGCTTGGACAGCGTATACCCAATATGTGTCTAAAACCGATAAAACATTAACGGTTGGGACCTCTGGACGTAAAGATAATGATGGTAAAGATCTAGAACAAAAAGGTTTGCAATGGGTTTATGGTGGTTTGAGAATGGGAGGGCGGAGTTATTATGGTTTGGATCTTACTACTCTTAGTAGCCCAAGTTTAAAATTCCATATCAATCCAGAAGATGCTGTAATAAAAGATAATGGTATTCCTCGACTTGATGCAAGTGGTAAAACGATCCCAGATGCGAATAATCCACTCAGTTATATGGGCCAAAGCTGGTCTAAACCTACGGTTGCATGGGTGAAATGGGGAGGAGTTCGTAAACTGGTCATGTTTGTTGGTGGTGGCTATGATGAGGGGTACGAGGCACCTAACTATGATCAAGACAGTAATACAACAACGCCTAAAAGAGGAGCGGGTGTTTATATGTTTGATGCGGGGAATGGTGATTTATTATGGTGGGCTAGTGCAAATGTAACAAGCTCTACGACTGGCACTGGAGTGAATGATGCTAATTTAAAATATAGTGTTGTGAGCCAAATTAATGCTGTTGATCGTGATAATGATGGCTTAGTTGATCATTTATTCTTTGGAGATTTGGGCGGACAAGCATTCCGTATTGATTTAAATAATAAAGCGACAACTTATACTGATTTTAGTAAACGTATTGTTCGTTTGTATAATGCACATACTACTGGCGGTGCAAGTCCTCGTTTCTATGAAATGCCAAGTTTCTCTGTTCATAGTGGAGTGGATGGATTCTTTGGTGTAGTAGCTTTAAGTTCTGGGAATCGTAGCTCGCCTTTGGCAGGAGTACATAGAATTGATGGGGTGGATACAACTACCACAACTGCTAATGATGCTGTATATGTCATTTATGACAATGATGTCGCCCGCTCAGACTTATATAAAATCGCGAATAGTGAATTAAGAACGTCTTCGACCAATACAGGAGTATCTTTAATTTCAATAACACCTGCGACATTTGCAACTCTACGAGATGGGGTCGCTCAGAAAAATGGTGCGAGTTATAATGGAGGGTGGAAATATCAGTACAGCGCAACAGCTGGTCAATATAAAGGTATGAATGAGATTTATGCTTTGGATAGTATGTTGTATGTCAATGTTTATAATAAAGATGGTACTGGTATTGTTGGAGCATGTGGCTCAGGTGTGATAGGAGATACGGAACTTTATCAATTCTGTTTACCTTCCGGAAAATGTAGCTTTTATACAACTGAGACAACTGGCCCAAATAAGACCGTTTTGGGTGGCGGGATTTTAGGAACAGGATTAGGGCAGGGAGTTAGTAATAAGCCTGATGAAACAGGTCTGATTGTGAAGAAAACAGATCGATACTGCGAAGATACGGCAAATAAAAATAAACCTGAATGTCAACTCTTTGATACAGGTGCTAGATTGCAGCATTTACGTTGGTATGAGTCAAGATAAGGTGAATCTATGAAAAAATATCATGGTTTTACTTTGATCGAACTCATGGTGGTTTTAATTATTGTGACTATTTTCATGGCAATTGCGATTCCAAGTTATCAAAGTTACATGCGTAAGCGCGATTTGGCCGTAGCAAAGCAAGAAGCCTTACGTATATCAAATGAGCTGGAGCGTTTTAAATCTAAAAATTTTAGTTATAAAGGGTTTGATGCATCTTTTTGGTATGCTTATGATGATAATGGTACACAGAAAAGTTATTACGATAATACGACTGGAACACTTTACTTACCTATTGGGGCAACATCAACGAATGCTAAATACAGACTAACCTTAGTTGATGGAGGGGCTGGGCATAAACCTTTAACTATGACTGTAGACGATAAAGGTATAGAGACCTCAAGCTCTAAATCAGTTAAGGGATTAAATTGGGCAATAAAAGTTGAACGGACGATGAGTGGTGTAGGGGATGAGGCCGTTGTAAAAGACCCTCAAAATTATGATTTGCTATTAACAAGCCTCGGTCTTCGCTGTATGACCAAAACTCAAACGGAGAATCTACAAAAATATATTGACTGTGGTAGCTCTGATAACGTGGAGAAATGGTAATGCGGATGATTGAACGAGGTTTTACTTTAATTGAACTCATGATTGTAGTCGCAATTATTGCTATTTTAGCTGCTATAGCTTATCCCTCTTATCAAGAATACGTGAAGCGTACTAAACGTGCTGATCTACAGAGTGAAATGATGAATATTGCCCAACGATTACAAAGTTATCGGGTGATTAATCATAAATATAAAGATGCTAAGCTGGATAATGGAACATTAACAAAAAACTATCCAGTATCTAATGCATCTTATACTATCGATTTAACTACGGCTGATCAGACTTGGATACTCACAGCGACTCCTATTAATGGACAAATAGGTGATGGGCATGTGGTTTTAAATAACCAAGGACATAAATGCTGGACCAAAGGGAGTGATAAAAATAGTGGTACAGCCTGTGTTCCATCCGCAACTACCAACTGGGACGGTCGCTAACTTTTTATAACGATGATTGGCAAACTAGAGAAAGCAAATCCTAACGAGGTTTGCTTTTTTTATGAATAATTTTTGATGTTATTTAACATTATTGACAATAATAACAAGTGAATGTGATCAAATTATCACTTATCTGCTGTTCTATACCTTTTATCCCCTAATGGTAGCTTTTCGTGTATTTTAGGTTGAAATTGATAACTAAACATGAAAACAATCACGAAAAATAGCGCTTCTCTCATTTATATAATGAATTGATTTTACTTACTTAAAATACTTGAGAGCGCTGTTACAACAAAAAGATTTGTGCATATGGAGGACTATATGCAACAAGCCCATTACGACGCGGAGCATCGCGCTTTATCTTGTGCACAGGCCAAACCTTGCTCGGGATTTACGATGGTTGAACTGATCATCACCATCGCTATTTTAGCAATTATCGCTTTAATGGCTGCACCTTCATTTGCCTCCATGTATAACCGCCAAAAGTTAGAGTCCTCCGTACGTGAACTGACGATGAAGGTTTCAGAAGCAAGAAGCCAAGCAGTAATGACTCGTCAGCTTGCTGGACTTTGTGTTGTTGAATTGCCTTCAGAAGAAGATATTAAAGAACGTAAGAAATGTGCAGAAAAATTATCAATTTCTATAAATAATACTTTTTTGGCTTATATGGAGCCTAGTGTAACAGCTAATACTGGCAGTTCTTTTGTGACAAGTCTCAGTTTTAGAACTAATGGCAGCATTACTGCACAAAAAGACTTTATGTTGGAGCGACAAGGTCTTTCTTATTGTGTTCGGGTCGGTGTCATCGGAGATACCATTATCACGGAAGGAGCCTGCCCATGAATATAAAACAACAAGGGGTTGGACTGGTTGAAGTCTTGGTTGCGCTGGTTTTATTGGCGATCAGCGTATTGGGTTTTGCTGCTTTGCAGTTACGGGCGGTGGATTCCAGTCTGGAAGCTAATAAACAGGTGATAGCACTCACCATTGCACGCGATCTGGCAGAGAAAATGCGTGCAAATCCACAGGCGACCCGAGCAGGGAAATATAAGGTTGCAGCAGTAGAGGTGCCAAAAATCGCAGTATCAAATGTAGCGGATAAACCTGAAAAGATCGCGCTACAAGATTTACAAAATGCTGCGCTACAAGCCAAAGATAGTGGAATGAATCTCGCTGTGGATCAATGTCCAACTGGAAATAACCGACAATGTATTTATGTCGCCTGGGACGAGACCAATCTGGCAGGAAATACTGGAATTGCTTCATGCATAAAAGATGGGGCTTACGTTTCAGGATCACATTGTCTGTTTCTGGAGGCTTATTAAAATGGGAAGAAGCCTTGCAGATTTTAAGCCATATACCAACAGTCAATCAGGCTTTACATTGATTGAGCTGATGATTTCACTGACTTTAGGTTTGTTGATTGTCGCTGCGGCAATTCAACTGTTTATTACTGGGATTACCAGCTATAAATTACAAAAAGCTATGGCACATATTCAGGATAATGCCAGTTTGGGTTTGAATTTTATTGTTGATGATATTCGCAAAGCCAATCTGAGTTCGCCTGTACCTGCCGTTAATGACCAGATTGGTTATGCAGGAATTTTGCTGACCTCAAACAATGTTGGTGAAAAGATTGATCTGAATTGTGCAGATTGCTTTGCCAATAATCAGCTCACCAGTTTTGGTAATGCCAATGTGACGGGCCTAACCAATGATCAATTACTCATCCGTTATCAAGCGCCACAAGGTGGGTTGGACTGCTCGGGTAAGGATGTGAGTAGCGGGATATTTGTGGTGCAGCGCTATTATGTTGATTCTACTGTAAAAGATTCACGTAAGTCTTTACGCTGCCAAGCTGCACAATATAGTCAAGCTTCACTGGATGCCAAGACATCGACGGATCGTTTAAAACTTGCTTGGGAAGACAGTCAGGTCATTTTACCTAATGTTGATTTCTTTCAGGTACGTTTGGGTTATATGGATGGCGACCTCAATAGTGCAAATAGTACCTTGGCCTATGCCGATATTAAAAACTATATGGCCTTAAAGGCAACGTCAAAAAATATTGATGGAGTTACAGAGGCTGTTCGGCCACATGTCCATGCCATTCAATTGGGAGTGCTAGTTCGTTCTGATGATAGAACGGGTAATCAGTCGATTATTAAAGAGCGGAACAAAGAGCCATTTCAAGTCTTGGGTACTCCAGTCAATCTGATATCTACCTATCAGGATAATTATTTACGTCAGGTTGTGAATCAAACAATCTCTTTACGAAATGCAATGGGGTGGGTTTCGGAAGGTTGTGATAGCAGTAAAACCAAAACCTGTACAAATGGGGGGGCTGGAACATGATTCAGGCTCAACGTGGTGCGACACTCATCGTTGTACTCATGATTTTATTAATGATTACGATTATTGGGACGCTGGCGATACGTGAAAGTGTGAGTTCATTAAAGCTGGTGAGTAATCATCAGATCCAGACTCTGTTGGCCCAAAATGCGGATGCAGCATTGATGGCATTTCAGAATCCTGAGATCACCCAGAGCATTGCTGCGGCGAATGGTCTTGTTGGTTTCTTTAAAAATGAAAATAACCAAGATGCAGAACTCGTATTTTGTTTTTCAGGAACCGATCCATTTGCATTAAGTAAAGCGGGTTATCGGCTGAATAGTCAGTCTTTTAATATTAATAGTTCTGGCGCAGGTGCATGTACAGAAGCTTCAGCAAAAACTTCAAGTGGCCGTAAACAGGTAGTGACTCAGGTCTATATCAAAAGAGCCTTAACATCAACTTCTCCTTTTGCAGATCTATCCCGGGGCACCGAGGCAACTGGGGCAAAAATTGAAAACAATATTCGCTTGCGTGTCTATGTGGTATCGGTGATGCAAGGGCTATTGACCGCTGACGCTTTATTTAAAGCAGGCAATGATCCTGATAAAGGCTGCCTGACCAAGAGTATTGATAATAATGGCGTTAATGATGTTGCTAACTGCCTCAAACAGAATACAGAAAAACCGATATATAACATACAAGTGGCAGAATATCGCTTCTTATCGGACTTTGAGCCATCAGGTTCATAAGGGAGAAATAGTTATGAAAAATAATAAGATAAAACAAAAAGAACAAACCGATCTGAATAATAATAGTACAAAATGGTTTGTATTGGTCAGTTCTGCACTGTCATGTTTGTTGGTCGTTTCACCTGCAACTCATGCGAGTGACGTTGAAATCTATCGCCAAGGAAGTAGTGGTGGAAATAGTACAATTATGTTGATGGTAGATACCTCCCAAAGCATGGGATCTCCCGCACTGGACCTATTAAAAGACTATCCATTATGTATCAGTAGTAAAGTTTTTGCAGTTGTCGGGGCATTGCCGGTTGTAGATGTTAAGTTGACACCACCCGCGGGAACAGAGGCCTATTGTGATGTGGTTTTTCCGAAAGCAGTTTTAGACTTATTAAGTACGGTTGATACCATTACAGGAACTCAAAAAAATAGTTTATTAGGTTTGCAAAGCTCATTGGATTACATGCGTGCCAGCTGTACGCCATTTTCTAAACTTGAAGCGAGTGAGCCTGTTCGGAGTAATAAAATCCTTTCCGTAAATATTAATTTAGGTGAGGGTTACCGTTGTTATAGTCGGTTATCCCGAATCAAAATGGCTGTACGTGATGTTTTAAATGGTAATGCAAAAAATGGGGTTACGGCATTATCTCCTAAAACAGCAATAGGACTAACGGTTGCTCCTGCTAAAAACAGTAGTGGTGTAAACCAAAAAGCAGGCATGATTGTCGTCCCTGCGCTAGAGCTAGGCTATAAAAAGGGCGATAAAGATGAGAGTGGTGCAGTTGTAGCTGATGATAGTAATCAACGGAAAGCACTAAAAGCCGCGATAGATGGTTTGGCACCAAGTTCGGATCCGTTGGGAAATACCTTGGATAAAGTTGTAGGCATTCTGGGCAATGTACTTGATGGGCTTAATATTCTTGGTTTAGTTACAGATGTACTTGGGCTTATTGGTAGTCTTCCCGCTACGCTTGTGGCTTTACTAAATAATCCAGAATCACCGTTGGTTACAGCTTATGCAGAAACTGGTGCTTATTTACTCGGACATAATACCAGAGGAACTGGCGAGGTTCTGTCTGAGTTTGAAGTGTCTGTTGCCAAGCCAAGTGTTGCATATAAATGTTTAACTCGGCAAACCAATAATGATTGTACTTCATATCATAAAAAGAATAGTTGGCCAATTGACACATTAATAGAATATCCCATTCCAACGGGTTACATTCGTACGGAACAAGTAACACCAAGCAATGGGGTGCTAGGCGATTTGCTAGGAGCACTGCTTGGTTTGCTGTCTGGTAATACGAATAAGAGCGTGATTCGTTATTACTATGCTGCGGATGCGAGTTATTCTGGTTATAACTATCGTTCTACAGCTATTCCAATGAAGGCGAATAGTGATGAATATGATAATCCAACTTCAATCAAACAAAAAATAAGTGGGGCGACAACTTCACAATGCCAAGCTCAGGGTATTTTTGTTTTAACAGGCAATGCGCCAAAACTTGTGCCTGCTGATGCGTTGGGTGTGCAGCGTATTATGCAGAAGTCTCTTGGGAAAGCTGCAACAACCAATATCAATGATTTTTGTAAGGTAAGTCCACCAAGTGGGTGGGAATTGGGCACCTCTACAGCGACCTGGGCATGCTTGGCGAATTATTCCAAGGCATTATTGGATACTAATGCCGCTTATCGAACACAGGTTGAGATTAAAACAGGTGTAGCAGGTATCGGTAAAGAGTTCAATTATGTAAGGCTCAATGGCGATAATGTTATTGGTGCGGGTACAGGTGGGAGTATTGTCAATACATTGTTGAGCAGTGTAAAAAGTTTATTAAATGCTGCATTGAGCCTCTTGAGTATTATTGCTGACCTAAGACCACTTTTAAATGTTGTTGATATCATCTTGCCGACCCAGCCTACAACTGATGCTGAATTGGGAGATGTGAGAAATCTTGCATATTGGGGGAAAGAGGGTAAAGGTGGTTGGTATACAGAAGCAAGTACAGGAGGAATTGCACAAAGTATTGTCAATTTTAATCAGCGTATTGCTGATGTGGAATCAGCGCCGTTTATGGGCTTACAAACCATTCCTGCTGATCCATTAACACCGTATCAATTGAGCAATGACGTCTATAACAGTATGTTTGCACCAGCAGATCAACAAAATTGGTTTGGAAATCTTAAAAAATACTCCGTTACAGATATGACCAGTGGAAATAATGTTATCCGTATGGTGGATTGGAAAGATCAATGGAATAGTAATGAATTAGAAGATCAAGATAAAAACACTAAATTATTTACTGGCGGTGCATTAGGCCAACTTAAGACTTTACGTCCAACTAAGACGGATACCTCTGCACGCAAGTTGTGGATTAACCGGAATTGTAAAACTGATGGCAGCTTTACTGAAAGTTCAAGCCTGAAAAAAGTAACAACTGATTATTTGGCTGATTCGAGTGAGGCGCGCTGTGCAATCAATGCTTCTGCCAAAGATAGCTATGGTGGTTATTTAATGAGTCTTTTAGGCTATCAGTTAGATAATCCTGAAAGCGCAACAGGAAATAGCCTTACTCAAAGCGAACCACTTTGGCAAGTGGGGATGCCACTTCATTCTACGCCATTAAAACTGACTCAATATGCTAAGTTTGATACGAACAAAATTGATCGGGATGACTACATTGCTTTTGGTTCAACCCAAGGTTTATTACATGTGGTGGATGCTGATGATGGGAAGGAGAAATTTGCTTTTTTGCCAAATGAAATGCTGGAAAATGCTGAGCAAAGAAAAGCTTTTGTAAAAGACCGTAAAGGTTATTGGCCTGATATGGCGTATGGAATAGACGGTGCGTGGACCGCTTATACTGAATATGCCTATGGTATGGGTAGTGATGGCAAAGTTTATGCAACTGTTCAGCAAGCGAAGAATAAAGATATTGTCATCGCAACTGGGAAACAAACTTTATATGGTGGCTTGCGTATGGGAGGTCGTAGTTATTACGCACTTAATCTTGCTGATCTAGACAAGCCCGAAATCAAATTCCATATCGATCCAAATACAGGCAAAGTTTATTCAGCAGCGAACCCATCAGGGCAAGCATTCTCAGCAATCGAGAATATGGGACAGAGCTGGTCTAAACCTACAATTGCTTATGTCAATTGGAAAGGGCAACGTAAACAAGTAATGTTTGTCGGAGGCGGCTATGATGCCTCAGGCACCGTTGCTTGTGCTGAATCAGAAACAGGTGTGAGTTTATCTGCTTATAGTAACAAGGGATATGAGTGCCCAATATATAACCAAACCAATAAAAAAGGTGCAGGGGTTTATATGTTTGATGCTGATAATGGGGATTTATTGTGGTGGGCAAGTTCAAGTGCAACAACTAAAAACGATACTGCAAAAGAGAATGCCTTAAATGTAAGCAATATGGATTATAGCGTTGTCAGTCGTATCAGTGTCGCTGATCGTGACGGCAATGGCTTGGTTGATCATTTGTATTTTGGGGATTTGGGTGGACAAGTTTGGCGTGTGGATATCAATGCCAATACAACAACAGGTGATTTTGCACAACGTGCGACACGTATCCTAAATTTACATAAAACAGGTGGTCTTAGCCCACGCTTTTTTGATGCGCCAAACTTTACTGTTTATGGTTATGAACAACCATTAGCTGTCATTAGCATTGCCTCAGGTAATCGCAGTTTACCAGCCAGTGATTCTAGCTCAGGTGCTATTTATAATTTGTTTGATCGTGATGTAATCAAAACCAATTTATATACATTGTCAGCAGATAAATTAGAGACAAAAGATATTGATTTAACTACAACAGGCAAAGCACTACGCGGCATATTGAGTAAAGATGAAGCTAAAGATAAGAATATTGCAGAAGTAAAAGCATTAATGCCAAATGGCTGGGCGGTTTCTTTTTCCAATGCGAAAAAGGTTACAGATGAAATGGTTGTGATGAACAAGAATTTATATGCCAGTGTGTATGATCGCGGTGTAACGCCAAGCTGTCCAGTTCAGGTACGTGGGAAAACAGAGGTGTATCGTTATTGTTTACCATTTGGTGTGTGTGAGCAAACACAGCTTTCGGAATCTGTTGGATTGGTGGGTAAATCTGGGGATGGCATTGTGGCGCTCAGCGTTGGTGCAGGTTCGACAAGCAAAAACAATTTACAATCACGTGGGTTGATTTCGGGGAATAGTAGCAATACGTTGAGTGGTTTACCTGTCAATCAAATGCGTCGCCAACTGGTTCCACTGACTTGGTATGAACGTAATGAATAAAAGGAAGCAATACCATTATCTTGCCCAAGGGAGGAGGAGAGATGTGCACTCTCCTTCCTTTGATGAAAGTAGATTAATTAAAGCTACAGGCTTCACTTTGATTGAATTGATGATTACGGTGGCAATCATTGCGATTATCGCAGCGATCGCTATTCCGAGTTATCAGGTTTATATCCGCCGTGCAGAATTATCTACAGCACAACAGGAAATGCTAAAGGTTGCAGAACTGCTGGAAAAGCATCGGACGCGGAATTTTAGTTATGATGGGTTTTTCTTAAGAGACCCTGTACTTAATGAGGGACCATACGCAGATGTTAATAATGCAACCAAGACAATGTTGTTGCTACCTTTAGACGCAAGCAGTGGCAAGCAGAAATTTACTCTTACCTTAACTGTGAATGCTCAAACATGGTCTTTAAAAGCTGTGAGCCAGAGCCCGCGAAATTATTCATTACTTTTGACCAGTGCGGGCATTAAATGTAAGACCAAAACACCTGCAAATATTACAACGCAAGATTGCGGGTTAGATAAAGAAGACTGGTAAGCCAGCAGATTTTATCAATTAAATTCAAAGCTGTGGATAAGCCGAAAAATAATCTTTATTTCAAAGTCAATTTAACGTAGAATATCGCCCTCTATGAAAGGGGTTTGAAGTGTTGCCGATGGTCGGTGCAGGGATAATCCGTAAAAATTATAAGGTTGTTCTCATGGTTGTTATTCGTTTAGCGCGCGGTGGTGCAAAAAAACGTCCATTCTATCAAATCGTTGTAACTGATAGCCGTAACGCACGTGACGGTCGTTTCATCGAACGTATTGGTTTCTTTAACCCAACTGCACAAGGTAAAGCTGAAAAAGTTCGTTTAGACGCTGACCGTTTTGCTCACTGGGTTGCTCAAGGTGCTCAACCTTCAGAGCGCGTTGCTTCTTTAGCTGCTCAAGCTAAAAAAGCTGCAACTGCTGCGTAATAGTAGTAGGTAGCCCATGACATCGACACAGAATGTGCCAGAAGATCGTATTCAGATTGGACAGTTACGTTCAGCTTATGGATTGAATGGGTGGCTCTGGGTTTATTCAAATACTGAACCTATGAGTAATATGTTTGACTACCTTCCTTGGTACATTGAGACCAAGGCAGGTTGGCAAACAATAGATGTGAAACGTTGGAAACCACATGGCAAAGGCTTGGTTGTTGCATTAAAAGGCGTAAATGATCGCACTGGTGCAGAAAATCTGGTTGGCGCAAATATCTGGATTGCCAAATCTCAGCTTCCAAAAGCAGATGTAGACGAGTACTACTGGTCTGATCTTAAAGGCTTAACGGTGTTAGGTCTTGATGATGAACAACAAGAAGTCAATCTCGGTCAAATCTACGAACTGTTTGAAACAGGTGCCAATGATGTCATGGTCGTAAAAGCGACTGCTGACAGTGTTGATGCTGAAGAGCGAATGATTCCGTGGCATAAAGATGTGGTACAACGCGTTGATCTTGAAGCTGGTCGTATTTACGTCAATTGGGGCGTAGACTACTAATCCTTTTAGGGAAAGTAGCGCAGCAGGAAAATAGAGGAGTCTGCGGTGTTTTTTGCAGTCATCACATTGTTTCCTGAAATGTTTGAAGCGATTACAGCGTACGGGATTAGCGGACGTGCAGCAAAGCGTGACATCGTGCAAGTGACTTGCATTAACCCACGAGATTTTGCTGAGGGCAATTACAAACGGGTGGATGAACGTCCTTTCGGTGGTGGCCCAGGTATGGTGATGATGGCTGAGCCTTTGGCAAAAGCAATTAATCATGCCAAACAACTTGCTTCGCAAGCAGGCTGTGTTCATGCCCCAGTGGTGTATATGTCACCGCAAGGCAAAACCTTGAATGAGCAGGCAGTACAACAATTCGTTGATTATGATGGTTTGATTGTATTGTGTGGGCGTTATGAGGGCGTCGATGAGCGTTTAATCCAGCATTATGTTGATCAAGAATGGTCAATCGGGGATTACGTTTTATCGGGCGGTGAACTTCCTGCCATGGTGTTGCTCGATAGTATTATTCGCCGTTTGCCCAATGTCATGACTGACGAGCAATCTGCGATACAAGATTCTTTTGTAGATGGTCTTCTTGATTGTCCACAATATACAAAGCCTGACCATTTCGAAGGGTTAGATGTGCCTGAGGTACTTAAATCAGGACATCATGCCAATATTGAGAAGTGGCGTTTTTTGCAGCGTTATCAACGAACTTTAGATCGTCGACCAGAACTGGTTGAAAAAGTAGAGTTGAGCAAACAGCAAATTAAATGGTTAAAAAATTCGAAAGGTTAAACTGATATCAGTTGATCTTCGCACCCAACGAGAAGCTTTGCTTCGAGTTCTACTTAAACTTGGTTTAAGTTAAAAATAGGCTCTTTAAGACGTTTGTCTTAAGGGGAAAGTTAAACGGGAAATATGCGCTTTAGCCTCTATTCCCAGCGGCGTCAGAGACCTCTTCTCTCCCGCACATATTGGAGATTCCACATGAGTGGTAAACATCCTTTAGTTCAAGCTGTTGAAAATGCACAGTTAAAATCAGACATCCCTGCTTTTGCACCGGGCGATACAGTTATCGTTCAAGTTAAAGTAAAAGAGGGTGACCGTGAGCGTCTTCAAGCATTTGAAGGTGTTGTAATCGCGAAGAAAAACCGTGGTTTAAACTCTGCTTTCACAGTTCGTAAAATCTCTAGCGGTGTTGGTGTTGAGCGTGTTTTCCAAACTCACTCTCCAATCGTTGCTAAGATCGAAGTGAAACGTCGTGGTGACGTTCGTCGTGCTAAACTTTACTACCTACGCGAGTTGTCTGGTAAAGCTGCACGTATTCGTGAAAAGTTACCAGCTCGTAAACAAGGTTAATTTTAACTTTGTTGTAAAGCAAAAAAATGCGCCTTTGGCGCATTTTTTTATGCTTGTTTGTGCTTAAAAGCCAATCCTTTTCTAAATCCTCGACCTAGTTTTGCTAAAATAGGTCTTTATGCTTTGACTTTTCTTTTTATGAAAAAAAGTACTTACCGCCATTTAAGCGGTGTTTTCCTATTAAATAAGCCTTTAGGTTTAAGTTCTAACTCAGCATTGCAAAAAGTGCGTCGTCTTTTTAATGCACAAAAGGCAGGGCATACCGGTGCACTTGATCCATTGGCAACAGGACTATTGCCCATCTGTTTGGGTGAAGCGACCAAGTTTTCGCATTATTTACTCGATTCAACCAAACGCTATCAAACTACGGTCAAGTTAGGGCAAACCACGGCAACGGGTGATGTTGAAGGTGAAATTCTCCAGCAGAGAGAAGTACCAACTTTAACGGCAGAAAGTATTGAACAGGTGCTGGCGCAATTCAGAGGCGATATTCAGCAAGTACCACCGATGTATTCAGCATTGAAGCGTGAAGGCCGTCCGTTATATGAATTGGCACGTAAAGGCATTGAGATTGAACGTGAAGCACGTCCAGTTACGATTTATGATTTAACCTTAGTTGATTTTACCGAAGATAGCCTGACGCTAGATGTGACCTGTTCGAAAGGCACATATATTCGTGTATTGGGTGAAGATATTGGTGAAGCTTTGGGATGTGGTGGGCATTTAACCAAGTTGCACCGTATCCAAACCGGGCATTTTGAAATTAATCCAGGTTATACCATCGAATATCTTGAAGGCCTGACTTTAGAACAACGGGATGCTTTATTGTTGCCTGTGTATGCACCCGTTGAGCATTTCCCGCGCGTACAATTGCCAGAAGGCCGTGAAAAATATTTTGGCAATGGTCAGGAAAGTAATATTGATCATGAAGCTGCGCCTGAAGTACTGGTTTTCGATGGCGAACGTTGTCTAGGTCTGGCTGAAATCACAGATAAAAAACGTCTAGTACCAAAACGCTTGTTAAATCTATAAAAGGTATTGTCCATGGAATGGGAACTGATTCTGACACTGGTGTTCTTTGCTTTTTGTGCAGGAACAATTGATGCTGCCGTAGGCGGAGGTGGGCTGATTCAGATTCCCGCATTGATGGGCGCTTTACCGCAGACCGCACCAGCCACCTTATTTGGAACCAATAAGCTGGCATCCATTTTTGGGACAGGCTCTGCTGCATTTTCATTTGTACGTCGGGTGAAATTGCAGTGGTCGCTGTTGGGCGTGATTGCGCTGTTTGCCTTTATTAGCTCCTTTATTGGTGCAGCATGTGTATCATTGATTCCGACACATATCTTAAGACCGATTGTCTTGATTATGCTGATTGTGATTGCGATTTATACCTTCGCCAAAAAGCAGTTTGGGCAAGTCCATGTCGATCAACAGATCACGCCAAAGTTATTGGTACTGGCTGCAATTGGTAGTCTAGCCATTGGTTTCTATGATGGTATTTTTGGCCCGGGTACGGGCAGTTTCTTTATTTTCTTTTTTATTCGTTTTCTACAGGTCGATTTTTTACATGCTTCGGCATTGGCAAAGATTGGCAATTTAATGACCAATCTGGCGGCATTAAGCTTCTTCATTCCAACTGGTCATGTGCTGTTTGCACTAGGCTTGATGATGGCGGTTGCTAATATTGCAGGCTCATTATTGGGCGTACGCTTGGCTTTAAAATATGGCAGTGGTTTTATCCGTATTTTATTCTTGATTTTGGTGAGTATCTTGATTTGCCGATTGGGATATCAGATTTTGAGTGGAACATCGTAAATATTTTAATAAATAATGGCTTAACGCTGTGATTACAGTGATTGCTGAAAAACCATTAACTTCAGGTTAATAACCAGCGCTGTAGGTTGATTGATCAAAATTTCATAAAGCGCTTTTATAGATTCAGAATAAAACTGTGATCTATAGGTAAGCACACATGGAAGGCTCAGTTCAGAATAAAGAACGGTTATGGACAAAGCGGCGTCATGCTAAACAGCTAAAGCTGGATATGGCAAACCAATATACCGATGGTGTGGTCATTCCAACTCAAGACATTATTAAAGTCTTGGAAACATTGATTACACCGGGCGACAGAGTTGTACTCGAAGGTAATAATCAAAAACAGGCAGATTTCCTCTCGCGTTCTTTAGCGCAAACCAATCCAGATGTTTTGCATGATTTACATATGATCATGCCAAGCGTTGGTCGTTCCGAACATCTCGATCTATTTGAAAAAGGCATTGCACGTAAACTCGATTTTTCTTTTGCTGGTCCACAGAGTTTGCGCATTAGCCAGCTCATTGAAGATGGTTTATTGGAAGTCGGTGCGATTCATACCTATATCGAACTGTATTCGCGTTTGGTGGTCGATCTAATTCCAAATGTGGTGCTGTCGGCGGGCTTTATGGCAGACCGTCATGGCAATATCTATACAGGGCCAAGTACCGAAGATTCTCCTGCACTCATTGAGCCAGCAGCCTTTAGCGACGGCATTGTGATTGTTCAGGTGAATGAACTGGTTGATGACGTCTCAGAGTTACCACGTGTCGATATTCCTGCCTCTTGGGTTGATTATGTGGTTGTGGCAGATCAGCCATTTTACATCGAACCGTTATTTACTCGTGATCCAAAACACATTAAGCCTGTGCATGTGCTTATGGCGATGATGGCAATTCGTGGAATTTATGAAAAGCATAATGTGCAATCGTTAAATCATGGCATTGGTTTTAATACGGCAGCAATTGAACTGATTTTACCGACCTATGGTGAGTCTTTAGGTTTAAAAGGAAAAATTTGCCGAAACTGGACATTGAATCCGCATCCAACCTTAATTCCAGCGATTGAAACAGGTTGGGTTGAAAGTGTGCATTGCTTTGGTACCGAACTCGGTATGGAAAAATATGTTGCAGCTCGTCCCGATGTTTTCTTTACAGGTCGTGATGGCGCGTTACGTTCCAACCGCATGATGTGTCAGCTCGCAGGTCAATACGCGGTTGATTTATTTATCGGTGCAACGTTGCAGGTTGATGGCATGGGCCATTCTTCGACGGTCACTAAAGGTCGTTTGGCGGGTTTCGGTGGGGCACCAAATATGGGGCATGATCCACGTGGACGTCGTCACGATACGCCAGCATGGCTTGATATGCGTTTGCAAGGTGCCAATGAAACAGAAACCTATTTGGCACGTGGTAAAAAGTTAGTTGTTCAAATGGTGGAAACCTTCCAAGAGGGTGGCAAGCCGACTTTTGTAGATCGCCTTGATGCCATTGATGTGGCTAAAACAGCAGGCCTACCTTTAGCACCAATCATGATTTATGGCGATGATGTCACCCATCTACTGACTGAAGAAGGCATTGCGTATCTATATAAAGCAAGTAGCCAAGAAGAGCGTCAAGCCATGATTGCTGCGGTGGCAGGCGTGACCAGTATTGGTTTAAGCCAAGACCCTAAAACGACAGCGCGTTTAAGAAGCGAAGGCTTGGTGGTGTTCCCTGAAGATTTAGGCATTCGCCGCACCGATGCAACACGTGAGCTTTTAGCTGCGAAAAATATTGCCGACTTGGTGACATGGTCAGATGGTCTATATCAACCCCCTGCAAAATTCAGGAGTTGGTAATGATGGTACAAGTTCAATATCAAACACTCAGCGATAGTCAGCTTCTGGCAGATATGGCGGTCGAGGCTTTGATTGATGAAGTGAATCTGACGCCTAAACCCGCCTTGGTTGATCGCCGTGGTAGTGGTGCCCATGATGACCTGACATTGGAATTAATGGAGCGCTCTGCAAAAAGTTTAGGACCCATGTTCGAGACGATGGCCCAAGCCGCAGTGCATCATGGAAAAGTTTGTTTAGCTTTGCGTGAAGACATTGGTGAAATTGGCCGCCAAGGTGAAAAAACCATGATGTTGGCAACAGATAGTGTCAACACACACCGCGGTGCAATTTGGGCCTTGGGTTTAATGGTGACGGCGGCAGCGTTGGCACGTACCAATCAACAATATTTATCGGCTGTTGAGCTATGTCAGTTAGCAGGTCAGCTTGCCCAGTTTGAAGATCGTTTTATTCCAGAGCAAGCCTTGAGTCATGGTCAGCAGGTTCAGAAGAAATTAGGCATCTTAGGCGCCAAAGAACAGGCTCAACAAGGTTTTCCAACGATTGTGAATTTTGGTTTAAAGCAGCTTTATCAAAGTCGCAATAAACCTATGAAAGAAGCGTTTGCTCGTCTAGATGCCTTGCTTGCCATGATGACTGATCTGACCGATACCTGCGTGCTTTATCGCTCGGGAATATCGGGTTTAAAGCGTATGCAACAAGGGGCACAGCAAGTACTGGATTTGGGCGGAAGCTCAAGCTTGGAAGGCCGACGTGCTTTGCATCTTTTAGAGATTGATCTACTTCGTATGAAAGCTTCTGCCGGCGGTGCTGCAGATTTGTTGGCAGCAACCTTGTTTATAGATCGTGTTGAGCAGTCAACTTTAAAAAATAAAGAGGGATTTTGATGATGGAAACACTTCATTTTGAGTTTGTTGCGACAGAGCCACCTGTAAAAAAAGCATTGGTAGGGTGTGTGGGCTCGGGTGATTTAGAAATTTTGATGGAACCTGGCGAGAAAGGGAACGCTTCTATTCATGTCGTCACTTCGGTAGATGGTAGTGCGGCACGTTGGCACAATCTGTTTGAACGAATTTTTACTGCACAAACACCGCCAGCGGTCAAAATTGATATTCATGACTTTGGTGCAACCCCCGGTGTGGTTCGCTTACGTCTGGAACAAGCATTAGAGGAGATTGCGCATGACTGATATCGAGAGCTTGTTAAATAAACAGGATTTTATTGAACTCAGCGCAAGGGAACGTGCCAAAGCATTGTTAGATAAAGGCACTTTTCGAGAGTTGCTTGATCCGTTTGCACGCGTCATGTCACCTTGGCTGATTCGGCAGAATATTGTCCCGCAAGCCGATGATGGCGTGGTGATTGCAAAAGGTTCTATTCAAGAACAGCCAGTAGTTTTAATTTCAATTGAAGGCTTATTCCAAGGTGGAAGCTTGGGTGAAGTCGGTGGTGCCAAAATTGCGGGCGCTTTAGAGCTTGCGGTTGAAGATAATCTCAAGGGTATTCCTACTGCTGCAATTTTACTGTTAGAGACGGGTGGCGTTCGTTTACAAGAGGCAAATCTGGGTTTGGCTGCAATTGCTGAAATTCAGGCCGCAATTGTGAATTTACGTCAGTATCAACCAGTGATTGCTGTGGTTGCTGGGAGTGTCGGGTGCTTTGGTGGTATGTCAATTGCTGCCGGATTATGCAGTTATATTGTGATGACGCAAGAAGGCAGATTGGGGTTGAATGGCCCACAAGTGATTGAGCAGGAAGCAGGCATACAAGAATATAACGCCAAAGATCGTCCATTTATTTGGAGTATTACAGGTGGTAATCAGCGCTTCGCCAGTGGTTTGGCCGATGCTTATGTGGATGATGACCGCAATATAATCCGTCAACAAGTGATTGATTATTTGCAACAAGGTTTGCCTCATCAACATCGCAGTTCAAATTACGCATTCTATTTAGCGCAGCTACAACAAGTCGATACTGCAGAGCAAATTACTCCAGCACAGGTTCAGGCTTTGTATCAAGGAGAGCAAGCATGAATATCGCCGTTGATACATTAAAAGCATCTACTCGAGGTGCAGATTGGTTTAAGGCTTTTACGCAAGGTTTTAAGGTAGTTGAAGGCTTTCCAGCTTCTGTTTTGGTTGCGGATGGTCAGATCGGTCAACAAGCACTACGGGTAATTGCTGTTGTTCCAGATAGTAATAATCTGTTCCCGCGTGCAAGACAAGGTGAAGTTGGATTGCTGGAAGGTTGGAGTTTGGCAAAGGCGGTTGATGACGTGATTCAAGCTGATGCAAATGCTGAAACGAAACGTGGCATTTTATGCCTGGTGGATGTGCCTAGTCAGGCTTATGGACGCCGTGAAGAATTGCTGGGTATCCATCAAGCATTAGCAGGTGCAGTAGATCGCTATGCCAGAGCCAGATTGGCAGGTCATCCTATTGTCAGTTTATTGGTTGGAAAGTCGATGTCGGGTGCTTTCTTGGCGCATGGTTACCAAGCCAATCGTATTATTGCCTTAAAAGATTCAGGTGTTATGGTGCATGCAATGGGTAAAGAATCTGCTGCACGCGTTACTTTGCGGTCGGTTGATGAGTTAGAGCAATTGGCATCAAGCATTCCTCCAATGGCCTATGACATTGAGAGCTATGCAACGCTTGGTTTGTTGTCTGAACTTTTATCGGTTGAGAATCCAGAGCAACCAACAGTGAATGATCTTTCATTGGCAAAGCTGGCTGTAGAACAAGCATTTAAAGAGATTCATGCTGAGCCGTCCAGAGGTCTGGAACAACGACTTCATGGACAAAATCGTCAGATGTCTAAAAAAGTCCGTGAATTATTGCGTGAGCAATGGTCATGAAACTTGAGCTGCAAGCCCATGATTTACTCTGGGGCATGACGGTTAGTTGTTTGGCTGATGATGCTCCGCTTTGGGTGAAAGAGGTTTTGCTGCGAGGTGATCCTGTTGTCGTTCGACGGGCAATTATTTCTGTAGATCAGGTGGCGGTAGGTGTAAGAGGGCAATTCCGTCATCAACGATATGCAACGCAAATGCCACGATCTGCCATTACTAGACAGCTTAAACCCGAAGCACTGACTCAAGTAAATACCAGTCACTTTAAACATTTGGCAGAACGTCTACAGAGCATTTCCAACATCATGAAAAGTTTTTCGGGGTATTGGGGGTATACAGGAAGTTTCGGTTTTGAACTGGCAACAGGTATTGAAACCGTCACCCAGCACAGCGATATCGATTTGTTGATTCGAGCGGAACAGCCTTTTGCCAAAAAGCAGGCAATTGCGTTACTCGAAGATTTTCAGCAAGCAGGGCTGAATGTAGATATACAGCTACAACTACCAAAAGGTGGTCTGGCGTTAAAAGAGTGGGCTGGGAATCGTGGAAAAGTTTTATTGAAGCGTCCTGATGGTGCTGTTTTAGTAGAAAACCCATGGAATTAGGGAGTAGGTGTCATGGCTTCGATTTGGGTGTATCCAGGACAGGGAGTGCAAAGAAGCAATATGCTGCACGACCTGCCACAAACGGCTCTGGTTAAAGAATACCTTGAGCGTGCATCGGATGCACTTAAAGAAGATGTCTTATTGTTGGACAGCTCGGCTGCATTGCAATCGACACGTTCAGTACAGCTATGTTTACTGATTTCAGGTGTGGTGAGTTCAGCCCTATTAACTGCTGAAAAATTAATGCCTGATTATGTCGCGGGTCTATCGATTGGTGCTTGGTCGGCTGCAGTTGTAGCAGGCGTTTTAACCTATGAAGATGCTGTTCGTTTGGTTGCCTATCGTGGTGAACTTATGCAAAACGCCTATCCAACAGGATATGGCATGACCGCATTAATAGGTACAGATCGCACATCTGTTGAGAAGTGGGTGAAACAAGTTTATGAAATAACGCCACAGGTTTTTGTCGCCAATATTAATGCACATAATCAGATTGTTATTTCAGGTTGCTTTGAAGCCATGAACCAAGTTGCAGTTTTGGCGAAGCAACAAGGTGTAGTGGCAAAAAAATTAGATGTATCGGTGCCATCGCATTGTGAATTATTAAGTCAGCAAGCTGAGCAGCTTGCAGCGTCTATGGAGGGAGTGACTTTAAAGCAGCCTAAAATACGTTATTTAAGTGGTACAACGGCGCGTACACTTGGCAGGTCAGAACAGGTTGGTGATGACTTGGCTTTTAATATGAGTCGCACTGTAGATTGGGAAAGCACTATTCAGGCGGCATGGGAACGAGGTGTCAGATTACAGATTGAAGCTTTACCGGGAACGGTACTGACGGCACTTGCACGTCGACCATTTCAAGAAGGAACTGTATTGTCATTTCAGGGAACGCGCTTAGATAGCATTCGAATGGCAATGCAAAAAGAACAGGAAAATCAGATTTCTATGGGAATATGATTTAAAAAATTTAAGTAATCCAAGGATATGAGGGATTTACAATGATTATATATGGAACAGCAATTTTAGCGATTTGTCATTTACTCGGTGATTATCTTGGCAATACCTTAGGTGTCCTTATCGGGGTAAAAGCCAATGTAGGTGGTGTTGCCATCTCTATGATTCTTTTGATTCTCGCTAAAGAGTTATTAGCAAAAAAAGGTTATTTACCACAGGTGACACAGTTTGGAATCTTATATTGGTCCGGTATGTATATTCCAATCGTGGTGGCGATGTCGGCAGGGCAAAATGTGGTTGCAGCGTTATCTGGCGGTATGTTGGGGCTGATCGTTTCTATTACTTCCCTGATTGGGACGGTGCTGGTTATTCGCCATTTAAACCGATTAAGTGGTGATTATGAAACCTATGAATGGACAATAGAAGGCACTGAAAAAGCAGCATAAATAATCTTCACGATAATGAATAACAAAAGGACTTAAACAATGGACGAGTTAATTACGGTATTTACAAAAAATGCTTTGGTGACTGCACTGGCGGTCACAGGTTTGATGATGTTTGTATCTCATCTGCTGTCAAAATATTTGACCAAAGGAAAACTGCAAAGCTCGGCAATCGCCATTACTTTAGGGCTTGTAGTGGCGTATTTTGCAGGCGTCTATACACAAGGTACAAAAGGGATTTCTGATATTGCTATTTTCTCTGGCTTTGCACTGTTGGGCGGTGCAATGATCCGTGATCTGGCAATTGCATCGACTGCATTTGAAGTGGATGTTAAAGAAGTCAAAAAAGCAGGAAAAATTGGCCTGATTGCACTCACGCTTGGCTGTATTGTTCCTTTTGTAATTGGTGTAATGGTTGCATGGGTTATGGGATATCGAGATCCGATTTCCATGACAACGATTGGCGCAGGCGCTATGACTTATATTGTGGGTCCAATCACAGGAACAGCCATTGGTGCAAGTTCCGATGTGATCGCGCTTTCTATTGCAATTGGCCTGATCAAATCGGTGTTCTTTATGGTTGGCACACCACTCCTTGCAAAATTCATGTATCTAAAAAGTCCACGTTCAGCCATGGTCTTTGGTGGGCTGGCTGGCACAACCAGTGGTACAGCCGCAGGATTGGCAGGTACAGATGTCCGATTAGTTCCTTATGGTGCATTGGTGGCAACCTTTTATACAGGTCTAGGTTGTTTACTTGGCCCGTCTGTCTTTTTTCTCACGGTAAATGCAATTTTCGGATAACTAATCAAGCATGAATATTTGCAACTTATTCATTTGTTATAAGTTGCTTATCATTCATTTCTGCACATGAGAAGCAAACATACGACACTCTGCAATTAATGCCAGTAAATTGGGATCACGTTCCTTACTTTTTAGAAATACCAGCCCAATTTCCTGTTGCAGATGGTATTGCTGTTTTAAAGGAATGAGCTTAACTGAGCTTTCATATACCGCAGAAATACGACCGGGCAAAAGTGCAAAACCAACACCTGAGCTAACCATACTGATTAAAGTAAAAATATCATTGAGTTGTAAGGCAACTTTAGGTGAAAAACCAGCTTTTTTAAAAATGAAATCACTGTCATTATGGGTGGCAAAGCCCTGAGTTAAAGTCAAAAAGGTCTCTTCTTTGAGTAGACTGAGATCAATTTCCTCAAAATCAGCATATTTAGAGTCTTTATTTACTGCTAAAAAAATATCATCACAGAACATTGGCAAAATTTCAAAGTCATCATCTTGTGTTGTTTCATTAAGTGCCACAATAATGGCATCAAGTTCCGTCGTTTTAAGCTTTTTCACCAGATCCTGATTTGAACTAAGAAGTAATTGAATATCGAGTTCACTACGTCTTAATTTGAGTCCGCTAATCACATTGGGAATCGTTTTTACGGTTAAAGAATAAAGAGAACCTAAATGTAGAACTTTGGCTGCAAAGCCCGCAGCTTCTCTGGTTTTATTTACCGTAATAAAAATGTCCTGTACGATTTTTTGCGCACGTTCTTCAAATACATAAGCGCTCTTTAATGGAATTAAATTACGACCTTCATTTTTAAAAAGTGGACAACGTAGGGCACTTTCCAGCGAGTGTAACGCTTTATGAACACTGACATTGCTGAGCTGCATTTCAGTTGCTGTTTTGGAAAGATTTCCACAGCGCATAAAAGCGAGGAAGATTTGTATTTTTTTAAGGGTGAGCTCTTCATCAATTTCCATATCAATCTCCAGTTCCTAATGACTTTCCTTAAAAAATTATGTCTTCCCTCCGCGCAACGTGACACCAATCGACGCGACCATAATACAAGCCAAAGCTACCCATTGAATCAGGCTAATTCGCTCGTGTAACAATACCAGACCTGCTAAAGCTGCAAGTGCAGGCGCAAGGCTGGAAAGCGTCCCATAACTGAGTTTGCTGAGACGTTTCAGTGCCATTAAATCCAGTGCATAAGGTATCGCCGTTGCCAGCAGCGCAATGACCAGTGCTTTGCCCCAATATTGGGTGTCCAGAAGTACAGGAGCATTATTCCATAGACCAAAAGGCAGTAAGGTCAGGGCAGATAAACCAATCGCAATGGTCAGTGCATGCATGCCGATATTTTGCTGTACCACACGATGTCCATAATAAATATACAGTGCCCAGAAGAAACCTGCACTCAATGCACACGCCGCACCGATATAGGAAAAATGTTGCGCATTGGCATCATGCCACGGCACCATTAAAGCAATACCTAAAATCGCAAATGCGACCCAAATATAGTCACTGCGCTGTTTAATCGAGAGCAGTGCCAAACCCAGCGGGCCAATAAATTCCAGACCTACAGCAATACCTTGAGGAAGCTTGCCTAAAGAGGTATAGAACAGAATATTCATACAGCCCAAGGCAGCGCTATAACACAGTAAATCACGCCATTTGAGTTCCTTTAATTTGGAAATGATTTTCCATGAACGAAACATGATTGCAACCAGAATGGTGGCAAAACACAGTCTTAAAATCGTCACTGTGAGTGGATCGAGTGTGGCAATCAATTGCTTGGCGAATGAAGCACTGATTTGATAAGACAACATGGACAAAACCATGTACAACACAGCGACTAACTGGAGATTTTTCATGTTGGTAGCCACTTCATGCATAGGACGATGATAAGGTGTTTAGCCATGAGAATGTATTCCTTGTGAATAAAAAGAACACCATGCCTTTTTGGTTGTTTCATTAATATCGAGTTGAAATTCAAAAGCGACGTGATTCTCTCGAATGACGTTAAAGCCTAATCGTTTATGGAATTTTATAGATAAGGTATTATTTTTTAATGCGTGGCTGATTAAAGTTGTCGCCTGTTTAGCTTCAATAAATTGAATGAGTTGCGAAAGTAATGATGTAAATACCTTTCGTGTTCGGTACTTTGGATGAACAACTAAAATTGGAACAAACCAGGTCTGCTGTTCCATGTACTCAACAGTGAAGTAACCCAGTAATTGCTGATTATTTCGGTATTCGAATAGATAGCCTTGAGTTGAAGCCTGCATTAAAGAGGCCAGATAAGCTGACTGGTTGATGGGTTTACCAGCTTGCTCAGACAAGGTGTTTAAGGTCATCAACGTGAGTTCTAAATATTCTTCCATATGCACTTACTGAATACTCTGATTATCCAGCCTCTTTTTGCTGTCGAGCATGTTGCGTGGTAAAGGTACAGCCAATCGAAGCAATGATAATCGTACCCAAAGCAAGCCACTGATTCCAAAGTAACATTTCACCCAGAAAGATAAAGCCTGAGAGGGCAGCAACCGCGGGTTCCAGACTCATCAATGTACCAAAGCTAAGCGGAGTTAAACTGCGCAAGGCGATCATTTCTAAGGTAAAGGGTAAGGCACTGGCTAAAATCGCAAGACCAATAAAATAATATAAATTTGGCAGTTCAAAGACCCGATCGATTGCCCCTGAAAAGAGCGCAAAGGGCAGTAAACAGAGCATACCAATCGACATGCCTAAGCAGACGGTGTGATTACCCGAGATGCCTGACGGTTTTTGCCCCGCAATAATATATAGGGCCCAACACGCACCCGCACTCACGGCAAAGAATACCCCAACGAGATCCAGACCTTGTTGTGCTTGCTGTAATGGAAACAATAAGACCAGACCTAAAATGGCACAGCCGACCCAAATAAAATCGTATTTTTGGCGAGCATGATAGAGCGCCACACTTAAGGGGCCGATAAATTCAAAGGCAACAGCTAAACCTAGAGGTAAGCGTTCAAGCGATAAATAGAACAGGGCATTCATCCCTGCAAGGGCGACGCCATAAGTCAGAATGGCTTTCCAGCGAACCACTTTGAAATTGATGGTCCAGATCTTAAAAATGATGGCCAGAATGATTGCACCAAAAAAAAGGCGCATGGCAGAGACGGTCAGTACAGGAAAGCTTTGAAACAGGACTTTGGCTAAAGAACCACTGCCTTGTACACATAACATGGCAATCATCAGGAGCAATAAAGCATGCAGAGGTGTTTTTAGTACAGGGTTCGACATCTTATTTTTTTACATTCAGTATAATATTCACATAATAATTCAAATGCCCATAAAAAAGCCACAGCATCAACTGTGGCTTTTTCAGGATTGTTCTAAGACAGAGATTAGAACAATACGCGAACGCGGATGGTACCTTCAACGTGGTTCAATGTATCAAGCGCTTCTTGAGACGCAGATGCATCAACATCCATGACGAGATAACCGATATCACCTTTGGTCATTAAAGACTGACCAGAGATGTTGATCCCTTGTTCAGCAAATAATGTATTGATCTTCGATAACACACCCGGAACGTTTTTATGGATGTGAAGCAAACGGTGCTGACCATCAGAAAGTGGCAATGCGATTTCTGGGAAGTTCACCGCAGAAAGCGTCATACCTTTGTCTGAATAAGCAACGAATTTTTCAGCAACTTCTAAACCGATGTTTGCTTGCGCTTCCATCGTTGAACCACCCACGTGCGGGGTTAAGATCACATTGTCTAAGCCACGGAGTGGAGACAGGAATTCTTCGCCATTTGCTTTTGGTTCTTTCGGGAATACGTCAACCGCTGCACCAGCGATGTGGCCTGATTTGATTGCGTCAGCCAAGTCTTCAATCACAACACATGTACCACGTGCTGCGTTCAAGAAGATTGAGCCTTTTTTCATTTTCGCGAACTGTTCTTTCTTGAAGAAGTTACGCGTAGATGGAACATCTGGAACGTGTAAAGTCACCACATCCGCAGTTTCTAAAAGTTCATCTAAAGAGCCAACTTGACGTGCATTACCTAATGGTAATTTAGTCACAGCATCAAAGTAGATGACTTTCATACCTAAGCTTTCTGCCAATACAGAAAGTTGTGAACCGATCGAGCCGTAACCGACGATACCCAAAGTCTTACCACGAGTTTCAAACGAACCCACCGCAGCTTTATTCCAACCGCCCGCATGTGTATCTTTCGATTTTTCAGGTACACGACGAAGCAACAGAATCGTTTCAGCAAGAACCAATTCTGCAACCGAACGTGTATTTGAATACGGTGCATTGAAAACTGGGATACCACGAGACATTGCCGCTTTTAAATCGACTTGGTTTGTACCAATACAGAAACAGCCAACCGCGATCAGTTTGTTCGCAGCTGCAAAGATTTCTTCAGTCAATTGAGTACGGGAACGAATACCAATGAAGTGAGCGTCTTTAACCGCTTCTTTCAAAGCTTCGCCTTCAAGCGCAGTTTTGTGGTAATCGATGTTGGTATAACCCGCTGCGTTTAAGGTATCGATGGCATTTTGATGCACACCTTCTAACAGAAGGAAACGGATTTTGTCTTTAGGTAGTGATAGATGTTGGCTCATTACGGCTCCGCTACAAAGGCCAAAATTTAGTTGCAGTACTATAGCATACAGCTTTGAGATATAAATATTTCGTTTAAAATTACCGCATCAGAATTGCTGATAATTTTTCAGTTAAGAGTGAATTTTATTGGTTAAACACATTTTGTTATCACAGTATCTTTAACCTACGCTTTATCCCATGCCTGCTTCTATGTAAAATGCAGGTATCTGATAGTCAAACCTGAAACCATCAGGTTTGCGCTGTTCTGCCGAGTTTCTATATGTTGGATACTACAATTTAAAATATTGAAAAATATTATATTGTTATCCAGACGCTCTATCTTTACTTCTTGCTAGGCCTGTAAACGATGAATGCTTCAGTCGCTTTAACACCTGAGTTATTGACCCAATTAACGGCAATTGTGGGTGAAAACCGTATTAAAACCGATGCCGACAGTTTGGAAAATTGGGGACGTGATCACACTAAACATTTTGATCCGAACCCATCAGTCATCGTTTTCCCTTCAAGCACTGAACAAGTGCAGGCCATTGTCAAACTTGCCAACCAGTTTAATGTTGCAATTACTCCATCAGGTGGTCGTACTGGCCTTTCTGCGGGCGCGGTCGCAACCAATGGCGAGATCGTAATTAGCTTTGACAAGATGAACCAGATTCTTGAATTCTACCCAGCGGATCGTATGGTACGAGTACAAGCAGGCGTAGTGACTGAGCAATTACAGAATTATGCCGAAGAACAAGGTATGTACTATCCAGTGGATTTTGCCTCAGCGGGCTCAAGCCAGATTGGCGGTAATATCGGAACCAATGCGGGCGGTATTAAAGTTATTAAATACGGCATGACCCGTAACTGGGTACTTGGCTTGACAGTCGTTACAGGTAAAGGTGATATCCTGCGTTTAAACAAAGGCATGATTAAGAATGCGACGGGTTATTCGCTTCAGCATTTATTTATCGGCGGCGAAGGCACATTAGGCCTAGTCACTGAAGCGGAAATCAAGCTTGAGCGTCAGCCACAGAACTTACAGGTACTGGTTCTCGGTGTGCCTGATTTTGATGCCGTGATGCCTGTATTACATGCTTTTCAGAAAGATATCGACTTAACAGCATTTGAGTTCTTTGGTGAACTTGCGATGCAAAAGGTACTCGACCGCGGTCATGTACAACGTCCATTTGAAACACAGTGCCCGTTCTACGTATTGCTTGAGTTTGAAGCGCCGTATGAGCCGATTGTCGACAAGGCAATGGAAATCTTTGAGCATTGTATGGAGCAAGGTTGGGTACTTGATGGTGTTATGAGCCAGAGCCTTGATCAGGTCGAAAGCTTATGGCGTTTACGCGAAGATATTTCTGAATCAATCGCGCCGTTTATTCCATACAAAAATGATATTTCAGTATTAATTACCCACGTACCTGCATTTATTCGTGAGATTGATACAATTGTTCAAGATAACTATCCTGACTTTGAAATCTGCTGGTTTGGTCATATCGGCGATGGTAACTTGCACTTAAATATTTTAAAACCTGAAAACTTGACCAAAGATGAGTTCTTTGCGAAGTGTCAGGTAGTGAATAAATATGTATTTGATACCGTGAAAAAATATGATGGTTCAATCTCTGCCGAGCACGGTGTGGGCATGACCAAGAAGCCATATTTAGAGTATTCACGTTCGCCTGAAGAAATTGAATATATGAAAGCATTGAAGTTGGCGTTCGACCCGAAAGGGATTATGAACCCAGGTAAATTATTTGATCTTTAATGCTTGATTAGATAAAAGAAGTTCTGCTAAAAGCGTATCGAAAGATGCGCTTTTTTGTTATGTAGGAAAGAATAAATGATAGAAAAACAAACTATTTGTCAGGGGTATATTTGCTTACATCGTAAAGACATTGCTGCTGACTATGTTAATTTTCATAACAAGAATAATGATTTGTATATAAGTATGATTTTGTTTATGAAAATAGAAGATTCAAACCATATGATGCGCCTATATTTGAAAGATGAAGAAAAGAAAATCTTGGATGAGTTTTTGGTCTGTGAAATTGTATTTGGACAATTTTTAGATCAAATTATGTTGATGAAAAATTATCCGATATTGGATTTTCAAGGTAAAAGTGTAGGAATCGTTTATCTAACGGAAATCGGAGAATAACGGAGGAATCACATTACCTTCCATACGCTTTCCAACCTGTCAAAATATGATAAATCAGCGGTAAAAGGCAGAGTGCAAAGAAGCCACAGATTGCAACAGCCCAGACAGGTAGATTCTGTGGATCTCCTAAAAAGAAATAAGCAAAAACGGAATGAGACAGCATCCCGAACATCGCCATGGTGCCAAGAGGGAGGGTGATTCTAAAAATTAATACGTTGGCAAAGTCTTTATAAGGTTCCATGTTTCGATGCAAAGCATAGGCAATAATCATGACTAAGATATAGCCCATGATAAATAGCATAAACAGAGTAGCGGCAAACAATAACCCTGTACGCCAACTCTTTTCTTGTGCAGAACGATCCCCCGTTTCATAAACCACGTGAATATGATCTCCGACGACAGGCACATCACCTGAACGGACTGAGTTATCCAAGACCAATGTTGTGTTTTGATCATCTTTAAATTGTACTTGTGCCGTATGCATTAAAGTTTTGGTTTTATATTTACGCCCGTTGGAATCCGTACGTTCGGTATCAACCCATTCAGAGTGATAGCTCACGATGGTTGCATCATAGCTAGGCTTAGTCACTAAGCCATATATCGCTTGCGAGACCCAATAGCTAAAAGGGAAAAACAAAGAACTGATGCTAAACACCACAACAAATAAATAAGCAAATTCAAACTTACTGCTGTCACGACTCTTGGATAAACGCTTTAGCCAAAACTTTGTCAGTACAAAAGACCAGATACATAAGGTCGCAACCACCACTAAGAAAACCTGTCCCGCATAAGTCAGTCGCATGCATGATCCTATTTGTTATATTGAATAGAGCTTGATTTTATCAGTTGGTGATCTTTTTAAAATCAAATGAATGAGTGCAGTCAAAAAGAGTATTGTCTCTCACAAGTATAAATTTTTAAATAATGAAGCCATTGCAATGAATATCCATTACGAAATCGAAAAACTGTTTCAACAACGTCAAGACATCCCCTTATTTTATATCGAAAGTGGCAGCCGTTTATGGGGCATGGCCAGTCCTGATAGTGACTACGATGTACGCGGTTTTCATCTACCGAGTAAAGACCAATATTTTGATTATAAAAAATATCGTGATCTGATTGAGATCATGGACGGAGACTTTGACTTTGTTTCTTATGACCTCGATAAAATGTTTGGGCTACTGGCAAAAAGTAACCCCACTGTTTTGGAGTGGGTCAGAGCACATATTGTGTATTTTAATGCCTTTCCTGAATGGCAGGGTTTTCGTAATGGATTGCTAGAGCGAATCGACTATAGTGCCTTGTATCACCACTATTTATCATTGGCAAAAGGTGGGATGAAAGTGATGCAAACCGCAGATAACTTTACCTATAAAAAAGTCTTTTATTCGATTCGTGGTTTAATGTCGGCTGAGTTGGCAACCCAAGAACAGATGCCTGAATTACTGATCACCGATCTGTTTGCACAAGTCGATGTGAATGACCCATTACGGCATTGGGCAGAAGATTATCTGGAAATTAAAAAGCAGCAGCAAGAAAAAGCACAGCTACCCCAAGCGAAACAAGCTGCGATTCTTCAACTGTTGCAAAGCAAGATAGAGCAACTGGCAGCAAAGTCGATGCTCAAGGCAGATCGTCGTGCCAGTTTGGAAGCCTATTTAACCGATTATAGCCGTCATTTAAAACAGCATTACTATCAGTAAAACAATGCGTTTACTTAACACCTGAGTCGACTTAAATATTCAATGGACTTATTCCTGACAATTATATTTCTTGTCGAACTCAAGTTAATCATTTTATCTGTTAAATCCCACTGTTTAGAATACGAATTTTCACATCCGCAACATGGTCTTTGGTTGCTTCAAAATGCTGCTGCATATGCGCAGTTTGCATGTGAGCTTCCAAATGAGCGGTGCTTTGCCATTTCTCTAACATGACAATGGTATTCTCATCAGTGGCCTGCATCTCAATCGCAGGCAGGTGATCAATCAAGGCTTCATAGCCATGACAGCCGTCTTCTGCAAGCACAGTTGGTGTCACTTTTTTAAATGCATCTAAAACCGCTTGACGATGCTCAGCACCTGCATGGGTACGAATTTCAGCAATAATAATTAGCATGATATGTTCTCACTTAATGTGCTGCAAATAATTGATCTAAATGCGCTTTGTAGGCTTCAATATAGCTTGGTACATTTGGTGCCTTGATGACATCATTGACGATAAATGTAGGTAGAGATTCCATACCCAAAAATTGATTGGCTTTGTGAAAAGGTAAATAAACGCCATCCACGCCAACGCCGTGGAAGAACTGGTCTGGATCGGTAAAGGCTTCCATCGGTGCATTCCATGTTAAAGACAACATGTACTTTTTACCCTGAATTAAACCACCAGAACCATACTTTTTAGATGCATCTGAACGGCTACGACCATCGCTGGCATACAGTGAACCATGACCAATAGTAAAAATATCATCAATATATTTTTTCATGGTCCATGGAGCACCCATCCACCAGCCTGGCATTTGATAGATCACTACATCTGCCCATAAATATTTGGCAATCTCGGCTTGAATGTCATAGTCACTGTCGGTGCGTGTCACCTGTACGTTATGACCTAAGCTTTGTAAATGTGCTTCGGAAAACTCGGTTAAGGTGTCATTCAATTCGCCATTTGAGTGTTCAAACTGTTTGGCACCATTAATAATTAAAATATTGCTCATGGGAGGACTCAGGAATAAATCTCTAAAAATATGGACGCATTTTAGGAAATCTATTCATGAGTAAAAATGCATAAATGAGCAAAATACTATTGATCAAAAATCAAGAATGGAGTTATTCGGTTTTTGATTTTCTCGCTTTATACCAACGATGGATCGCCCATAAGATTGCAACCGCAAGATAAAGCGGCCAGAGCATGACTAACCAGATGATGGTTTCTCTTAAGCCGTAGAGTCCGACTTTTATAGCTTCCCAAATTCGGCTGAGTAAAGGATCGCTGTCTAAAGTTGCAATGCGATTGATATTGAGATCACGGGTCTTGCGTACTTGCGCTTGCTGGAAAAACTCAATTCGAATGGTGCTATAAGCCAAACGGTCTTTGACTTCCAGATTCGTCAGTTGCTGTAGTTGATTGTTCACAGCATTCGAAGCGCTGTTACTCTGATTGGCTGTATTGAGTTTTTCTTCAAGCAATTTTAATTCATAACGTTTGGCTTCATAGGTCTGGCTATTAAAGTTCAACATGAGTGGCAATAACTGATTCAGGAATGGCGTGACCTGTTCATTGGGAATGCGGACTGTGAGTTGTACAGTCGGGGTGATTTTTTCGTAGATGTCGACACTACCATCGATACGGTCTCGTTCAGAACGATCACTGACTTGATAATTAATCTGTTTTTCTTCGATATAGCCCTTGTATTGCGATAACTGTTGCTCAAGTGCAGAGGTAGTTTTTAATACATCTTTGACTTCAAATTGGAGTTGGGCGCTTTTAACTAGTTGACGATTCTGCTCCAACGCATTTTGTTGCTGACTCACCAGTTGTTCAGGATTTTTCGCGGCATTTTCCTGTGCCGCTTCGCTATCGAGTGCAACACTCTCAGTCGCAACAGCAGCCTCATTTGCGGCATGATCTGGATGTTTTGAACAGGCAACCAAGCTGCTGCCCAGTATTAAAATAACAGTTAATTTTTTAGTTAAATCTGACATCTCTGTATGCCTAAATTGTTGTGATATTAAGGTTATAAAATCAGTATCTTCGATTTATTTGTTTATTTATAAAGGGATTGCTGAATCCAACAAATCCTTGCACGCCATAACATTTTGTTGCTTGGCAATGCTGTTTTGTATAGTAGCATAAATGAGCAATGTGAAGTGGAGGGGGCAAAATGTATAAAATGGCTATGCTGTTGGGATGTGCTTTATTGCTTAGCGCATGTAATCAACCGATCACCGAATCACAACAACAGGCGGCGGTTCAAAAAAGTACGGCCATGCATGCTGTTTTGCTGGATCAGCCGAATTTATTTCACGATGAAAATAATTTAAAAATAGATCAGCAATTTAATACGGCAGAAAATCCTACTGATGCACAGATCACGGTTGAACAGGCACAATTGGATGATTCTGTCGTGGCTGTGCGTACAGAGTATCAATTAAAGCGTGATCAGGATGTCTGGAAAATTGTGAATAAGAAGCAAAGTTATCAATGTGCCAGAGGCGAAAATACGGAAACCTTCCAGTTTGAGTTATGCCCATAATTATCGGGACTCTATTGTCCAGTCTAAAATCTATTCAAAAATGTGGATAACTTCTAGGTTATTCACATTGTCAAAATCCCTGTGGAAGATGGATTAAAATTGCTGTCATTTTAAAAAAGTGCTAAAGTTGCGCCTGGCGATTTAGCCAAAAGGTAAAAACATTTACCAGTCTCACGTAAATAGATTGTTTTTCTTATATACACCTAGTGAATACGGTGTTTTCACATTTATCACATGCTTTTTTATAGCATGAAATCAAAATTTAAATCTAAACCATAAAATCTCGTGGTCGTGATCCTGTTTTCTTTTTTTGAAAATGGGACGGGCGCTAGTTGGTTATTTTTGTGAATAAAACATGATGACAAATAATCAGAACATGACGTTAAACCGTATAACGCTCATGTTTCCTTTAGCTTTAGTGCTATTTGAATTTTCGGTTTATATCGGTAATGACCTGATTCAGCCAGCCATGCTGGCCATTACAGAACAGTTTGCTGTGAGTGCAACTTGGGCGCCATCTTCAATGTCATTCTATCTGTTGGGTGGTGCCAGTGTGGCATGGTTACTTGGCCCACTTTCGGATCGGCTTGGACGTAAAAAAGTATTACTGGCAGGCGTGGCTTTCTTTACCATCTGCTGTTTACTGATTTTGCTGACACATAATATCGAGCAGTTTTTAACATTACGTTTCCTGCAAGGGATTGGTTTATCTGTGATTTCAGCAGTGGGCTATGCTGCGATTCAGGAAACTTTTGAAGAGCGTGATGCCATCAAAGTCATGGCATTAATGGCCAATATTTCTTTGCTTGCACCTTTGCTCGGGCCTGTACTGGGTGCTTTCCTGATTGATTATGTCTCGTGGCATTGGGGCTTTGTCGCCATTGCGGCGGTGTCTTTCATGAGCTGGTTTGGTTTAAAGAAATTTATGCCAGCCACACAGGAAAGTCGCAAACAACCGAAACAGCCATTTAGCTATATTTTTGATGACTTTAAAAAAGTGTTTAGCAATCGCCGTTTCCTCGGTTTAAGCATTGCTTTACCTTTGGTTGGTATGCCGTTAATGCTCTGGATTGCTTTATCACCAATCATTCTGGTGGATGAGTTGAAGCTGAGTAGTGTGCAATATGGCTTGGCCCAGTTTCCTGTGTTCTTTGGCCTGATCATTGGTAATGTTATCCTGATCAAGATTATTGACCGTTTCCCTTTAGGTAAAACCATTTTAATGGGCTTACCGATTATGTTACTGGGAACGCTATTCTTGGTGCTGGGTGTGATCTGGCAAGATTATCTGGTGCCATGTTTATTGATTGGCATGACATTGGTAAGTTTAGGCGAGGGGATCAGTTTCTCTGTGATGTATCGCTTTGCCTTAATGTCATCTGAAGTGTCAAAAGGCACGGTTGCAGCGGCAGTTTCGATGCTGATGATGGTCAGTTATTTTGTCATTATTGAACTGGTACGGGTGCTGTATACCCATGTGCATATCTGGGCTTTTGCACTGGTGAGTGTGGTGCTGATCGCTTTCTGGTTTGCACAACCTCGGAAAGTATTAAAACAGGTCATGCTCGAGCGTAAAGCAGAAGGCATGAACTAATAAAAAAGCTGAGATCAATGTCTCAGCTTTTTTATACTGCTCAAAACAACAGCAAAACTGTGGATATCTTTTTAGATACCCACAGTTGGTAAATTATTTAATCACACCACAGGCAATACGGTCGCCGCCACCGCCTAAAGGTTTCGGTGAGTCAGAATAATTATCGCCGCCGACATGAACCATGATTGCACGACCTTGGATATCAGCCAGTTTTAAACGTGGCGCGATCACAGGTGCAGTTGCAAAACCTTTTTCATCCACAACCAGCACAGGCAAATCACCTAAATGACCATCTTCTGGCGTACCGTGATGTGGCGCATTATTTGGATTTAAATGACTTCCAGCTGCCAGTGCCGCACCCATTTTGCCATCTTTCATTGCCGCTTCACACGAGCCATTCTCATGGATATGGAAACCATGTTCACCTGGAGAAAGCTTGCCAAGAGCTGGCGTGATTAACAGACCTTTGGGGGTTTCCTGAAAAGCCACTGTACCAATTGAAGAGCCAACACCTTTGGCATCGACCTGATAGACTTGTACCAGTTGTTTTTGCTCTTGCGTGGTGGATTGGGTCTGGATTTTAGATGCATTGTGATCTAAATCAGCAGAGGAACAGGCAGCAATACTTAAGCCTAGACAGCTCAGTAAAGAGAGTTTTTGAATCGTAGAAGTCATTGCGAAGATATCCTTATAAATTATCTTTATTTGACGATTCAAACAAAGTCAGGGATATCCCGCAAGTAACATTAATCAATTCATGACAAAAAATTAAACAAAACAAACCTATTTGTTCTCAGGTGGTGCATCCAGCGCGGCAACCGGTTCTTCAACATTTTCATGCAACCATTCACGCCAGATCGCCAGCAGAATCGCCAGAATCACAGGGCCAATGAATAAACCGACTAAACCAAAGCTGGCAATCCCGCCCAGTACACCAAACATGATCAGGATAAATGGAATCTGGGTGGCACCTGAAATGACCAATGGACGAATCACATTATCCGAACTGCTGACAATCAATACGCCCCACAGAACCACCCCAATTGCTTCCATGGTCTGGCCTTGTGCAAATAGCCACAGACCGACACCCAGATAGGAAACTGGCGTACCAAAAGGGATCAGGGCAAGGATAAAAGTCACCATGGTGAGCAGCATTGGGTTCGGTACACCCGCCACAAAGTAGCTCAGACCAGCCAATAAGGCTTGCGCCACTGCTGTTAAACCGACGCCATAGACTACCGCGCGGGTTGTTTCTGAAATGGTGTCCAGATAATGATGCACACGTGGCCCAATCACCATTTCCAAGGCACGGCTAACCTGAGACAGGATCATTTGTCCATCACGGTAGAAGAAGAACAGGGTCATGATTGCAAAAGTGAGTTTAACCAGATTTCGGCTAATTTCACTGAGAACAAAACGTCCATAACTCAAGTGGCTTTGAATCCATTCCGCAATATTCTTGGTAATGCTATTGGGATCATTACTCAGTTCATTAATGGTACGGCTGATGTCTTTACCAATAATCGGCAGGTTCTTGATAAAGTCAGGAATCTGAATATGGCCTGAGAACAGTTGACGCTGTAAATTAAAATATAAATTGCGCCCTTCCAACTGCAACATAAAGATGGCAAAGATGAACGGAATCCCGATTACTAAAATCACCAGTGTGATCATCAGTGTGGCATTTAAGGTTGGACGGTTTTCACCAAAGAAACGACGCTGTACCCATAAATACACAGGCCAGGTCATATAAGCAATAATGGCAGCCCAAAGCACAGGGACAATAAAGTATTTGAGAATACTGAATCCCAAAAAGAGCAGGACAAAGAACAGTCCAAATAGCAAAACGCGTTGTAATATGGGAGCGTATTGTTGCACAAGCGTCCGTCTCTAATCATAAAAGTTGAATAAAATCATATTAACTGAAAAATGGGCACAGTAAAATTTCATTCGGTAATTTCACGTTTAAATCTTTTGGGGCAATAAAAGCATAAAATTTAAAATGTCATCCCTATACTTTTTTTGCTCTTGAATAAGCTGAAAAGAACCAGACATATTTAGAAAAATTATTACCTCACAGATGCATAAAATACATGAATTCACCTTAGCAACATTTGCTATCGAGTTTAATACAGGAGTCGGCAAAGAGTTACAAAGCATATTGTTAGATTAAATCCATCACGTATCCATAAATGAATTTTAAGGAGTAGTACGATGGCTTATTCAAATAATCAGAATCAATCACCTGAGAAAGCAGATCCGCATAATCAAGCAAAAGTGAATCCCAATGAGGCTTCCCAGCCCAATGACAAGGTCGCGAAGCTATTGAGTAACGATAAAGTCAGTTATCAAGAGGTTGAAGGGCTGACGGATACGGATCAATTACAACAGACCTTAGATCAGAGTGCTGCTTCTCAAAACCCTGAGGGCAGTCACGGTAATGAAAATATTCGTAAAGCGGTTAAAAACCTAGATCGCGATGAAATGAAGCATAACTTGAAAGATGAAAGTGCTGAAAAAGATGAGCCTAGCCCTAATCCAGCACCTTTCATCACACCCGAATAAAAATCAATTTACTCTGAATAGATGCAGATTAAGCACCAAATTTTTTACTTGTTCCATCCAGCTGAGATGGAACAAGTCGTTTTAGAACCATTCGCTTGGATCATCGACTAACTGGTTTAACACGGGTTGCCACTGGCTTTGGATACTGACAAAATTTTTCTGGGTTTTATCAAAAATACTCAGGCCCTGCATGGCTAAGCTGCCGTAGGCAGTACGCTCTGAAATCCATGCCACAGGTTCCTGTTCAATCTTGTTAAAGAAGTCCTGAATGTCTTTAGAGCTAGAACTGTTCGGTTTAACCCGATTGGCAATCAGCAGGATTTGTACCTTACCTTTACGAATACGCTTAATGTCTTGTAAATGTTTAAGGAAACGACGAGTACTATCAATATCAAAGAACGAAGGTTGCAGCGGTGTGACGATTGCATGTGCTTCACTGACCAGTTGTTCTGCATGTTCACCTGACAGGGCGCCGGGCGCATCAATAATTAAATAATCCAGATTTTTCGGTGCTTCACCAATTGATTTTTCATGTCGCCAATCCAGACTTTGAATGCCTGTCACGGTATCTGGACGCTGCTTTAACCATTGCAAAGATGATTTCTGATTGTCGGCATCGGCCAACGCGACCTTATAGCCTTTTTGTGATAATGCAGCAGCGAGCGTGATCGCTGTCATGGTCTTACCACAGCCACCTTTTTGATTTGCGATTAATATTGTCTTCATGAAATTAGATTTATTTAACTAGGCTCTCGTATTCAACTATACCTTAGCATCTTTTTGCGTCGAGTGTGTTACACATGACAAAAGTTTAATGTTGCAGTTAAATAGCTGCATTCAGGAAAAGGAATGTGTTATGTCGGTTTGGCTTGCAATGTTGATTGGTGGTTGTATAGGGGTTGTGATCACCACCATTATTCTGTCGAGTACCCGCAATGGTCGTGTGCAAGCGGAATATGAAAAATATATTGCCGAGCTGGAGCTGGAACATAAACAGGCTTTGCTGGATGCGCAGAAGCGAAGTGTCAATACCAGTCGTGCGGTCTTAAAAGGAAAAATGGCGGAACAATTTGCGCCGATCTTGCCAGAGTTCCAGTATTTACCGAGTGATGCCAAATTCCTCGGTGATCCAGTCGATTATGTGGTGTTTGATGGTTATACCGATTTCCGGGATGGCGACGGCACTGCCGAAGATATCGAAGTTATTCTGCTGGATATTAAAAGTGGTGGTGCACGCTTAAGCAAGGGACAGCAGGCGATTGCTCAAGCGGTACGTGAAGGGCGGATTCGTTTTGAAACCCTTAGAATCGATTTTGAAGACTAAAGCGGAATTTCTAATTTCTGTACTCGCGCCAATAACATCTTCTGTGCAATTGCAGGGATGCCTTCCGCATCAAAATATTGTTTTTCTATAAATTTAAATTTGGCTTGTAATAGATGTCGTTCAATATCGCGATTGAGGTGGCAACCATCGGCAATACGTTTCTGGATGGGGGTGAGTAAAGTCTGCAAGGACTGTATTTTCGCAGAGTCTGGATGTTTGACATGTTCAACCAGATGGAAGGTTCCGGTAGGTTTAAGCACACGATAGATTTCTGCAAGTGCCTGATCGAGCTGTGCAATACTACACAAAGTCCAGGTTGAGACCACATGATCCAGAGACGCATCTGCAAAGGGGAGTTTCTCTGCGCTAGATTGCACATGTTTGATAAAGAACGGCGCATGTTGAACCCGTTCAACCGCAAGCAGATAAATATCTGGATTGGGCTCCAAGGCATAGAGCGTATCGACATTGCCATAGAAAGGAATATTCAGACCTGTACCAAAACCAATTTCGAGTATGTCTCCTTCAATCGGTAACAATAATTCACGACGTCGATCCATCAGACTCGCAGTTTGCATGACCTGATTAAGTAAGTGGGGAAATATATGACGCTGGTAAAATTGGTAAATCATGGAAATCCATTCGTTGATTCAAAATAAAAATAGAGTGACTGCACCACAAAAATATGACTAAAGTGAGTTTGATTGTTACTAAAAAAAGCACTTTTTTTCACCATCTAAGCATACTATGAAGAGAAGTGCTTTTCTAAGTTTTTCGTTATTTTGAGGATGATTGAGCCATGAAAAAACGTCTGTTGATGAGTTTATGCATGGTTGTTGCAATTGGGCAGACACATGCATCGACCAGTGGGGAAGAATACAATATTGCCAATGGTTTAGCGCCCGTTGTGAAATATCAATCGATTTCGGTACTGAAGCCTTTTGATGGGAACTTCCGTATTCTCGGTTCAAAAGTCTATCATGACGATGAGCAAGCCAAATTTTCTCCGATTGATTATGCGGTCAGTTTAGGACTTTTTGCTGACCCTCAGATTGCGCGGACGATTGATGTTCAACAGTATGACCGTTACCTGAACTGGAAAATGAAAACACTACCTGTTCCACCCGATCAGGCAATAAAAATGGTATCGAATATGCACATTATTCCTGCCAATCCAGAAATTGCCAAACAGATTAAACAGGTGAAGCGTGGTGATCTGGTGCAGTTAAAAGGCGAACTGGTCGAAATTCGTGATAAAGATCTGGTGTGGAAATCATCGCTTACCCCAGGTGGTGTGGGCGATGGTGCGTGTGAATTGTTCCGTGTCAGTTCAATTCAGTGGATTGAGAAACAGAATATTTAACTGGATGCTGTATTTAAATAAAAAAGAGGGCGCGAAATCCCTCTTTTTTATGCATGTAAATTATTCTTCCTGTACTTTGGTTTAAGCGGTCTGTGTGCTTCTCCAGTGATGTAACTGGCTTTGTGCATGTAGATATTCATTGAGCTGATTGACTTGCTGGTTGCTATCCGCTGTTGAAGTATTGGCCGGTTCTAAAACTTTAGCCTGCTGTTCCCAATAATCATACAGCAAGCCTTGAATGTAACGGCCTTGCTCGGTTTTTAGTTCCAGATCTTTCAACATAGACAGGGCAGATTTGACATTGTCCTTTTGGCGTTGTTGTTCAAATTCTGGCGTTAAGGTATTGGCTTCTTTCATCTTCGCCAATTCCATTTCCATGCTATCGCTCATGTCGGTAAAACGACGGTCATAGTCATCCAGTATTGCAATATCATGACCATCATCTGCGGTTGCAGGGAACTGTTTGATCGGCGTCTGGTTTAATTGACCAATCGTATCATTGGCGGAACTGCTTTGCTGCTCTTGTTGAGCAGTCGGTTGTTTATCTTTATTACATGCGCTCAAGAGCAGGGCTGAACTGAGCATACATGTCAGGGCAAATGTGGTTTTAATACTAGGCATGGATCAACTCGATAAATATTTAGTTTGCAGCTTTCTGAAAATGATAAGCAAAAGTGGTATAGGGGAAATCAATCTGATCTTGCGCAGTTAAGCCTGTAAAATCAAATACAATTTGTTCGAACTTTGCTTTTAACTGTTGTTGTTCTGCGACAGGCATGGCGGCAATAAAACTGGTCGATAGCAGACGCTTACTCACCACTTGCTCAACCGTGCCATGATGTTTTTGCTGAAAGGTCTGCAATTCAACAAAGTTAAACAGTTGCTGATGCTCAAACACCTGTTTCCATAACTCACTGTGATAACGTGGCGTATCACCTTCTAAAGGTGTAATTTCATCCGCCAGTGCTTGAACCCAATCAACCGTTGTGTCGCGTTGATTCCAGATCAGCCCTAAATGTCCCGATGGGGCCAGTACCCGATGCATTTCGGTTAATGTTTCAATATTCGCAAACCAGTGGAATGACTGGGCACACAAAATGGCATCAATTGAAGCATCTGCCAGCGGTAATTGATCGCTGGAAGCCTGAATACATTTCACCTGTGGATGGCTGTGCTGAAGCTGTTGTAACATTTCAGCGACAGGTTCAACCGCAATCACTTTTGCCTTGCTCTGTAACAGGTAGGGTAAGAATTTGCCAGTCCCCGAACCAAGGTCAATAACAGTGGAATTTTCACCTATTTGGAGGGGATCTTGCAGCCAAATGGCAATATTTTGCGGGTAACTGGGACGAACCTGCTGGTACAGTTCGGCACCTAAACTAAAGCCTTTTTGAGCGGCTGGGTGTAAGGATTGTGTCATCTTTTGCGCTTTTTAATCTGTCTTATCTCTATAAAATAAGATACTCCGCAATTATGGTTTGGCAAAGCCACCATTTGGTGACTTTTTGCTACAGACCTTGGATCAATTTTTCAGTGTGAGCATGGATAAGCAAATCGTATTTGAAGACGAACATATTCGCGTTATTTTTCTAAAAGGTTCAAGTAACACTTTAGTGGTTTCGTTCGGCGATTTAATTAGTCGCGCCAAAGGAATGTCCATTAATGCTGAAAAATCATTAATAAAATATCAATACAACGTCCTTGGCATTATGCCAAAACAAAAATCATGGTTTCCTAAAAGCAGCATGCTTCAGATGCAGCAACAGATTCTGCCAATTTTGCAGCAATTCAAAGAAATTGTGGGCTATGGCGGGTCAATGGGTGGCTATGCTGCGATTAAATATTCCAACCTGTTGAATATGCAAAAAGTGGTGGCTTTTGTCCCACAATATTCAATTGATCCAGATGTCGTTCAAGATCGCCGTTATGCAGAGTTTTTTGATGCAAGTATTCATCAAGACATGCAGATTCAGGCCGATGAAGTGGATGCATCACGTGAATACATTATTGTTTACGATCCCTACTTTGCTGAAGATAAAGAGCATTTCTTAAAGATTCAGCCTTTATTGCCAAATATGCATGTCATTCATTTGCCATTTACTGGTCATGAGGCACTTTCGGTTCTGGCAAGTTCGCAATTGCTCAATGATTTTGTTGAAAAACCTTTTGAAATTACTTATTTCTACAAGCGTGTACGTGAAGTCAAAAAGCAAAGTAAATTCTATTATCGTCATGTACTGGATGCCTTGCTGGCAAGACATCATCATGCCTTATTAAAGATTTTAGAAAAGAATGAGTTTGAACTGGATGAACGCTATTTTGATGCGATCATGAAGCAAAAGCTGGTTCAGCAATTATTTAATCTTAAGCAGGGCACAGAACAGAACCTGCATAAGCTCGGGATTCAGCCGCATTTCGTGCAACAGGCAGGCAGTTCAAAGCCAACCGTTATGACGGCTCAGGAGACCTGTCTGGTCTTTAATCTGGTGAGCTTAAAGCTAGAGAGTTATCGTCCAGATACGCTTGCAGCCAATCTGAACTATCTTGTTCCGTTAAACGTCACAGCCAATGCATTGGTGGAACTTGAACTGAATAATGAAAATTATTTATTGACCATGAATGACCGTGGTATTCACAAGCTGGTAAAAGTCGGCGAAGCCTTGGCTTTAGACCAGTCACCACTGGTGTTTAAACGCTATGCAGAGTTTTGTAGCATCAGTTATAAGCAACTGACATTAAACTGTGATGAACAGGGATTCAGTCATTTTGTTGAAAATAATGTGGATGAGCAGACCAAGCTACAGCTATGTAACTAGATCTTTTCCATAAAAAAGCCCTTTGCATTGCAAAGGGCTTTTTTTAGAACGGACTTAAAGGATTAGTTTGCACCAATTTTTGCGTTGGTATTTACATTGGCATTCACGCCTAGAACTTTCACACCGACATTTGCACCTGTTTGAAGGCCTTTCTTATCTGCATTCAAGCCAGTTTGGGCATTCACACCAGAGGTTTTACCATTTACTTGTGCTTGAGCATTGGTTTGCGCACCTAAATTTAACGATTTAGGTTGGTTAGATGCTTTTTTGTCTTCAATACGTTTTTTGACATTTGCAGTGGTATCGGCTGCAATCTCTTTACCATCAACGGCTTTGTCTACCGCATAATCTTTTGTATTTTTAACTGCTTCACCAGTTTTGTTCACGACATGTGAACCAATATGGGTCGCTGTTCCAACAGTTTTTTGAGTGGCTGTTACGCCCGTATTTACAGCGGCATGTCCTACATTATGTGCAGTATGACCTACGCCTTGTGCTACGTGACCTACGCCTTGAGCAGTATTTTTTACTGCGCCAGTCACACCCTTAAGCAAGCCACCTGATTGAACGTTGACTTGAGCTGAGCCATTCGCGTTCACCTCAGCGCTCTGTGCAAAAACAGAAGCAGAAGCGAGGATACTTGTTGTCACGATAGCTGTTTTGATCATTTTTTTCATTGCGATTTCCTTAGCGATGTACCGTAAAGTGGTACTTCATTAACGCCATTGCATCATAGCGAGCTAAAAAGTAGAAATGTGTGATTTTCATCAAAAATTACAACCAGATTACAGCTCAAACACACTTTAGATAGAAATTGTGAAGATTGATTACGGGAATAAAAACATGAAAAATATAGTTTTTATTTGAATTTAAGTTGTTGTAAATAATTTATTTTGTTTAATTTTTAAAATAATAATTTAGCAGGTTATGAACAGTTATTCTAAATTTATTCTATATTTTAGAATAATAAATATACAAATTAAGAATATCTAAATAATATAAAAAAGATTAAAAAATGAGAAGAAGCAAGACTCATTCATGTCTGAACATGCTTCGTCGGCATAATAATTTTTATTTTTAAGGAGCTTTATTTTTTATCCTTCATCTGTTGATGGAGGGTATCTGTTGTTTTTATTTGAAGACTAAAAAGGGAGTGGCAGTTAGTTTCTAAAGAATAATTGTATTAAATAGAAGAAGTAGAAGCCAAATCTTGGTGAGTATGAGGCGCTGGAGAACAGAATGAAAAAGATGGCAGCATTTTTACTGGTTTTAATTGGACTAGGCATGGTGGTGATGTATTTGCAGCCAACCAAGTCAATGGTGAATACCACGGTTTATCAAGAGCATCCGAGTCATTCGGAAACAACCCAAATACAAGAAATGGAGGTAAAAACCAAACAAGCAACCAATTCAACGCTAGACAATCTATCGGATACTTCTCAACAAGAACCAGAATTTTATGACACGAAAAGTGATCCTTCGCTACAGCCGATTGATCCAGCGACTGATCCTGCAAACGAAATTAAACAGCTTTAAATCATCAGGGTTTTTTTAAGAAACCAGACAATAAAACCATTCTTAATTTGAGAATGATGGAGATGAAAAGTGAACAATAAAATTTTAATATTTATCGGTTTATCTGTTTTTTGTATAACGACAACCTCTGCTGCAACACTCAACTCGGCTCAGCTTAAACAGCGATTCAGCGCTGCTGCTGTCAACAAAATTACCCAAGGAAAAATTGATATTAATGCATTGGTGAGCAATGAATCGAATGACTTAATTATTGAATATGATCTAAATACTGAAAATACGCTGTCAGATCCAGCACAGCGAGATTTTATTGCGGATAGTAAAAATCGGTTTAAAAATAGATGGATCAGAACAGAAGGTTTTCAGACGCTGCGAGAATTTAATGGTTTGCCTTTGGGTTTATACCGGATTCAAAATCGGGAAACACTGGCTCAAATTTTAAATGATCCTATGGTAAAAGGGGTATATCCCAACCGTAGAAATACGACCACCACGATTGAAAGCTTAGCTTTAATTAACCAGCCGCAAGCGGCAAACAATGGTTTTACAGGTGCGGGAACCAGTGTGGCAGTGATTGATACAGGTGTGAATTATAAGCATGCTGACTTTGGCTGTACTGCGGTCAATACACCTGCTTCAAGCTGTCGGGTCGTTTATAGTTTTGATAGTGCACCGAATGATAATCAACTCGACAATGATGGGCATGGCAGTAATGTTTCAGGCATTGTGGCAAAAGTAGCACCTCAAACCAAGATCATTGGTATTGATGCGTTTCGAACAGTAGTGACCAATGGGCAACAACAGAATATTGCCTATGACAGTGATATTCTGGCTGGATTGAATTGGACGGTCAATAATGCAAGAACTTATAATATTAAAGCGGTTAACCTGAGTTTAAGTGTTCCTGGACGTAAATATACGTCTGAATGCCGCAATAGTAGTTATAGCACTGCTTTTTCCAGAGCACGGAATGCGGGTGTCGTTCCTGTGGTTGCTGCGGGGAATGATGCCTTTGCCGATGGTATTGCTTCGCCTGCATGCGTGACTGGTGCAGTACGAGTCGGTGCAGTTTATGATGCAAATCTGGGCTCAATCAAGTCATCTGTATGCAACGATGCTACGACTCAGGCAGACCAGATTACGTGCTTTAGTAATGGTGGCTCTCTGGTCACACTTGTTGCGCCAGGCGCGATGATTACAGCAGGTGGTTATCGGATGGGAGGAACATCACAAGCCACCCCTCATGTCGCGGGCGCAATTGCTGTATTGCGGGCAAATAATGTAAGACCATCAGAAACCATTAACCAGAGCATTAACCGTTTAAAGGCAACAGGTAAAACAGTCAGGGATGCACGAACAGGCTTAATTTTTCCACGTATCGATTTACTCGCGGCAACCAGTGGACTCAGTCTGAATTAAACTTATTTTATAAGTTAAAGATTGATCCAAAGCATCGTTTAAAAGCCATCACTCGTTACAGCGCGTAGTCATCGATGTAACGAGTTTTTTATGGAATTAATGACATTGTGCCAGATTATTCGCACTGAAATTACTTTGCAGTTTCTTGAAATTTGCCTGTACAGCAGGATCATCAATGTCAAAAGCTGTTGAAGTATTGGCTGAAACAAGCGTGGTATGTTGGGTCGATGAACTCGCTGAAATTAATCCTGAATGGTTAAAGGTCCAGTGCTCGACCGCTTGCCCACCATCAAAATAACCCGTGAATTCAATAACGCAATTTTTGTCCTGTTTCATCAGTTTCGCAATATTGCCTTCTGTTGTTGGAGAAGCACCAATATTTTTAACCTGTTCCAGACTTTGCGCTGAACTTGGATTCGGAGTCTGAAAAGTAGAGCAAGCTGTGAAACTCATTCCACCAAATATCGAAATAAAAATAATTTTAAATGGGCGACGCATCATGGGCAAAATTCCAGTCCTATGAAATTATCATTTTAGTGTGTGGTCTAGGGGCGTGAAGTTCAATGCATGTTTTGAGATAACACTGTAAATTTTAAGCTTATTTTTTTAAATAAATCCAATAGTAATACTGCTTAGCAAATTGTGTCAGAAATGACCTGATAAAAGACCTGTCTTGATAATGAACATGCTGTGGGTTAATGCCATAGTGTTGTCGATATAAAAAGATGGAAAAAAGAGCGCATGAATATGAAATCGAAGGCTATACCGTTTCATCGGGTCATCGTCATTGGTGGTGGTTTTGCGGGATTAGGGGCAGCGATCAAACTGAAAGAAGCAGGCATTCATGATTTTATCTTGCTTGAGAAAGCGGATGAGCTGGGTGGCGTATGGCGTGAAAATACCTATCCCGGTTGCGCCTGTGATGTGCCTTCGGCGTTGTATTCCTATTCTTTTGAACCGAATCCTTCGTGGAGTCGAGTGTTCGCTGGACAGGCTGAAATCAAACAATATTTGCAAAATACCGCACAGAAATATCAGGTACTGCCGCATGTCTATTTTCAGCATGAGGCATTGGCAGCAAGCTGGTCAGATCAACAACAATGCTGGATTGTACGTACTAATCAAGGCGAGTTTCATGCGCAGTTTGCGATTATGGCGTGTGGCCCGATGCATGAGCCTGTCATTCCTGATGTGAACGGATTAAAAGATTTTAAAGGGGAAATTTTCCATTCTTCGCGTTGGCGGCATGATTTGGATTTAACTGGAAAACGCGTGGCTGTGATAGGCACGGGCGCATCTGCCATCCAGTTTATTCCCCAGATTCAACCTTTGGTAAAGCAACTGACTGTCTTTCAACGAACACCACACTGGGTTTTGCCGAAGTCGGATATGCCTTTGCCTCGTCCGATCCAGACAGTTTTTAAATATCTACCTGTGGCTCAATCACTTATGCGCGGTTCGGTATATGGCATTTTTGAGACGTTGAATGGCGGGTTACAAAGTAATGCAGCGATGCAGCAAGTACAACGTATTGCTGAATTTCACATTAAACAGGGAATTAAAGATGCTGAATTACGCCGTAAAGTCACGCCGAATTATGTGATTGGTTGCAAGCGTATTCTCCAGTCCAATGAATGGTATCCTGCTTTGGCACAACCGAATGTTGAGGTGGTGGCTGCTGGCCTGAGTGAAGTTAAAGGTAATCGATTATTTGCCAGTGATGGTCGCAGCGTAGAGGCAGATGTCATTATTCTCGGGACAGGTTTTGAAGTGGCTGAACCACCAATTGCCCAACGCGTCTTTAACCGTCATGGTCAAAGCATGTCAGAGGTTTGGCAGGGCAGTCCAGAAGGTTATATGGGAACGATGGTGGCTGACTGTCCAAATGGATTTTTGATGTTTGGGCCAAATATTGCGGTGAGTTCTTCGGCTTTTATCATTATCGAAGCGCAACTCGCCTATATTATTGATGCGCTCAAACAGGCGATTCAGCAAAATATTCAAACAATTGAACCTGATCCTGTGCGGATGGCCCAGTTCAATCAACGTATACAAGAGGCTTTAAAAACCACAGTCTGGAATAAAGGCGGCTGTCAGAGTTATTTTATTGACCGCAATGGGCGTAACAGTACGGTATGGCCGTGGACGACGTTTAAGATGCGTCAGCAACTCAGTCATTTTAATTTAAATGAATACCTGATTGATCGTGAGGTCGAACCACAGACCGAGCCTGTTTAAGCTCAAGTGAGATAGAAAAACCTCTAGTATTTAGCTAGAGGTTTTTTTGATTAATTCGATGAAGGTTGACTGAGTCCAGCACGCTCAATTGGAACATTTCCTTCATTGGTCCCGACGACTGCATCTTTGGTGTCTTGCCATTTTTTAGCCGTAAATTGTTTAGCTTTCTCTGCTTGTGTTTGAACAACTTCAGATTGTTCTTCAGTATATTTCTTGGTGTCTTGCCATCTTTCACTGATCTTTTGAGATGTGTTTTCAGATGCACCTTGAATTGAGTTGCCTAAGTTCTGCATGCCTTTACCTGTTTTATAAAGTAATACACGACCGATACTTGGGTTGTCGCCATAAGGCATCGCTTTTTCAGGTTCTGCATTTGATACAGTTGTTGTGGTGTTTGTTGTATCTGCTGCCCAGAGAGAAGACGAGGCCGCGAGTGCAGTGGTTAAACATAAGAGTTGTACTTTATTCATCATCTTTTCTGTCCTTTCAGCGATAGTGTCGCATTCGAGATTTTATATCTTATCGTTCGGTAGAAGAAAAGAGAGGGGATGATATGAAATTGATACAGTTATGTATAAAGGATGAATTTCTAGTGAGAAAGAATAAAGGGATCTATAAAAGATCCCTTTATTGAAGATGAGCTGAGAGCTTAACCCTGTAACACACTTACATCCGCAATTGCCGTGAACAAATCACGCAATTGAGCGAGTAAACGTAAGCGGTTAGCTTTTAACTCTGCATCATCTGCCATCACCATCACACCTTCAAAGAAGGCATCGATTGGTGCGCGAAGTGCAGCAAGCTTAGACAAGGCTTCTGTATAGTTACGTGCAGCAAGCAATGGTTGAACCACAGGCGTCAATGCTTGAAGTTCTGCATAAAGTGCTTTTTCAGCAGCTTCTACCAGATTCGCTTCAACCACAGCACCTTCAGGAGTCGCTTCTTTGGCAAGAATATTGGCAACACGTTTATTTGCCGCAGCCAATGCAGCCGCTTCTGGCAAGGTACGGAAATGATTGACCGCAGTCACACGCTTATCAAAATCCAGTGGAGATTTTGGTGCAAGCGCTTGAACAGCCTGAATCACATCAACTGCAACGCCTTGATCTTCGTATTTAGCACGGTAACGGCCTTCAAGGAAAGCAACTGCATCGGTACGTGTCTTATCGTGATCTTTGATGATGTCGCCATAACCTTGCAATGCAAAGTTCACCAATTCTTCAATGGTAATGTCTAATTCATTTTCAATGATTAAACGCAAGATACCAATCGCAGAACGACGTAATGCAAATGGATCTTTCGAACCTGTTGGTGCTTGACCAATACCGAAAATACCAACCAATGTATCTAAACGGTCCGCAAGAGCAATGGTTGTACCAGTTTTGGTTTGCGGTAATACATCGCCTGCAAACTTAGGTAAATACTGCTCACCTAAAGCTTCAGCAACTTCATGATTCTCACCTTCAAGGCGAGCATAGTATGTGCCAGCGATCCCTTGAAGTTCAGGGAATTCACCAACAAGCTCAGAAGTTAGGTCACATTTAGCCAATAATGCTGCTTTCTCTGCATCGGCAGCATTTGCACCTGTAATCGGCGACAATGCCACAGCCAGTTTCGCAATACGTTCAGATTTATTCCAAAGCGTACCCAATTGCGCTTGGAACACCATGTTGGCTAATTTTTCTTTACGAGATGCAAGCGGTTGCTTTTGGTCTTGTAAGAAGAAGAATTCGGCATCAGACAAACGAGGGCGAACAACTTTCTCATTTCCTTCAATAATTTGAGTCGGATCTTTAGACTCAATATTTGAAACGGTAATGAAGTAAGGCTGTAATTTACCTTCGGCATTGATTAAACAGAAATACTTCTGGTTATCCTGCATGGTGGTAATCAAGGCTTCTTGCGGAACAGCCAAATAACGCTCTTCGAAAGTTGCACGTAAAGCAACTGGCCACTCAACCAAGCTAGTTACTTCATCAAGCAAGTCTGCTGGCACAATTGCAGTCGCATTGACTTCATCTGCCAATGTCTTCACTTGTGCTTGAATCGTGTTTTGACGCTTTTCAAAATCTGCAACGACATACGCTTTTTCTAAAGTCGTCAAATAGTCATTTGCATGCGTCAAAGTCACTGCTTCAGGTGCATGGAAACGGTGACCATAAGTCACATTACCTGTTTTATGATCTTGAATGGTTGCATCAATGACTTGAGCATCTTTTAGTAGCACGACCCATTTTACTGGACGTACGAATTCAATACGGCTTGCCGCTGAGCGCATACGTTTTGCGATTGGTAAGTTGTCCAATGCAGTCTGTAAAATTTGCGGTAGTAAAACGTCAAGGCTTTGACCTTTGACATCTTTCAGGAAGCATACTTTTTCAACTTTACCTGCTTGGAAAGTTGAAAGCTGATCAACTGTAATGCCTTGACCGCGCATAAAGCCTTCAAGTGCTTTGGTCGGTTTGCTTTCAGCATCATAGGCAGCTTGTACAGCAGGGCCGTCAAAACGTTTTTGTGTATCTGCTTGAGCCGCATCGATATCAACAATTTTCAATGCTAAACGACGTGGTGCAGCATAGGCTTCGATAGCGGCGAAATTTAAGCCTGCATCTTTTAAGCCTTTTTCAGTTTCTGCTTTGAGTGCATCACGTAAGGTTTTTAAGCTTTTCGGTGGAAGTTCTTCACAGCCAAGTTCGAATAAAACTGTATGCTTCGTCATTATTTATTCTCCTTCGCTTTTTCAGCTTGGGCTGCTTCTGCCTCAACTTGTGCTTTGAGCTGGGCCAATACTTCATCACGCAAATGTGGTTCTGCCATTGGGAAACCAAGTTTGGCACGGGCAGCCACATAACTTTGTGCAATTGAACGCGCCAAAGTACGAACACGTAAAATATAACGTTGACGTTCAGTCACAGAAATCGCACCACGTGCATCGAGCAAGTTAAAGCAATGTGATGCTTTGATCACTTGTTCGTAGGCTGGAAGTGGCAATTCAGCTTCGATTAAACGAGAGGCTTCGGCTTCATAGAAGTCGAATAATTCAAACATTTTATCGACTGGTGCATATTCGAAGTTATAGGTTGATTGCTCAACTTCGTTTTGATGGAATACATCACCGTAAGTTACTGTACCGAATTGACCTTTGGTCCAAACAAGATCGTAAACTGAGTCTACACCTTGCAGGTACATTGCCAGACGTTCTAAGCCATAAGTGATCTCACCTGTGACTGGGTAACATTCAATCCCACCCACTTGCTGGAAGTAAGTGAACTGAGTCACTTCCATACCATTTAACCAGACTTCCCAACCTAAGCCCCAAGCGCCAAGTGTTGGAGATTCCCAGTTATCTTCCACGAAACGAATGTCGTGAGTTAGGGTATCAATGCCGATTGCTTTTAATGAATCGAGATAAAGCTGCTGGATATTATCCGGGTTTGGCTTAAGCACCACTTGGAACTGATAGTAGTGTTGTAAACGGTTTGGGTTCTCACCATAACGACCGTCTTTTGGACGACGTGAAGGTTGAACATAAGCCGCGTTCCAGGTTTCTGGCCCTAAAGCACGTAAGAAGGTTGCAGTGTGGAATGTCCCTGCGCCCATTTCCATATCATATGGTTGTAATACGACGCAGCCTTGCTCCGCCCAATAGTTTTGTAGGGCAAGAATCAAGCCCTGAAATGTGTCAATATGCGATATAGCACGACTCATGGTGCATCCACTGGAATCAAACAAAAATTGTGGTTAAGTATAAGGATTTTGGTGGTGAGTGGCAAAGGCTTCTAACAGTTCGCCCGCAAGTTCTGATCAGAAATAAAAAATAGATCGATTCTTCTTAATTATATTTATAGATCGATTAAATGACGTTGAAATAAGTCGGCTGGATTTAAAGTGAAAATCCACACGTCACCTCATGACGTATTGCATCTTTTGGGTACTTAATTTCACAACTTTGAAATGCTAATTTTTAAACGATATTCTCTGTTTCTTCAGGTCGTTTGAAATGTCTGATCGCATTCGTGAAAAACTCCAGATTCTTGCGGACGCTGCCAAATATGACGTGTCCTGTTCCTCCAGCGGCAGTGACCGTAAAAATAAAGATAAGGGGCTAGGGAATGCCAGTCATTCGGGGATTTGTCATAGCTATACCGAAGATGGACGCTGTGTATCTTTGCTGAAAATCCTGTTCAGTAATGTCTGTATTTTTGATTGCGCTTATTGCGTATCACGCCGTTCTAATGATGTGAAACGTGCGGCCTTTACCGTGCAGGAAGTGGTTGACCTGACCATTAACTTCTATCGTCGTAATTATATTGAAGGGCTATTTCTCAGTTCAGGTATTTTCAAGTCCGCAGATTACACCATGGAGCGCATGTTACAGGTCGTTAAAAAACTGCGTCTTGAAGAAAACTTTAATGGTTATATTCATCTCAAAACCATTCCGGGGGCTTCACCAGAACTGATTCATGAAGCTGGATTGTATGCTGACCGAATGAGCATTAATCTGGAAATGCCGACAGAAGTCGGACTGAAAACTTTTGCCCCTGAAAAGTCGCATCAGGAAGTACAAAAAGATTTGGGTTTAGTTCGAGATCGCCTGATTCAGTTGAAAGATGAACGTCAGGTGATCAAGCACGTCCCCAAATATGTACCAGCGGGGCAAACCACACAAATGGTGGTGGGTGCACATCAGGAAACCGATCAGGATGTGTTGTTAATGGCGGATCGGCACTATAAAGAATTTAAACTCAAACGGGTATATTTCTCAGGCTATATCCCGATTAATACCGAAAATAATTATTTGCCCGCAGTGGGTTCGGCACCGCCATTATTACGTGAAAATCGGCTTTATCAAAGTGACTGGTTGATGCGTTTTTATGGCTTTCAGGTCAATGAAATTGTGGATGAGCGTTTTCCGCATCTGGATTTGGATATTGATCCAAAGCTGAGCTGGGCTTTACGTCATCCTGAACAATTCCCCGTAGATTTAAATCGTGCCGATTATCAGATGGTGCTGCGTGTGCCCGGCATCGGGGTGAAATCAGCCAAGAAAATTGTACAGGCCCGTCGTTTTGGCAAGATCCATATTGATTTATTGAAACAGCTCGGTGTGGCCTATTCGCGGGCGAAATTTTTTATTCGTTGTGAAGATAGTCCGCGTTTTCAGAAAGAACTGTCACCCAATTACATCCGCCAGCAAATCTTGACGCAAGGTTCATCTAAGTACGTGCAACAATTATCACCGCAACTTAGTTTGGGATTTTAGCCGTGTTCAATGCACCAGTGGCGTATTGCTTTGATGGCTCAATGGCAGGGTTGCTGAGTTGTGTTTTTCGAGCCTTTCAGTTCAAAGAATTTGAGGTGCAACTGTGTCTGGAAAATCAAACACAACATGGCTTATTTGCCAGTCTTATTGAGGTGCCGACGCATGAGCAGCATGCTCAACGAGTCTGGTCAGGCCTGCAACAAAAGTTGTCGCAATCGGCGTTAAGGCAATTTTATTTTACGTCTTTATCTGAATCGATTGAGGCATATCAGCATTTATTTAATTACTGTATTTATGTGTTCCAGCAGCAGCTTTCAGTTGAAAAGGACTATTTACATCCAAGTGTGTTAGCGATTTCGCAATGGACTAAAAAAGTCGGACGTGAAAAGCATCGGATGGAGGCGTTTATTCGCTTTAAGAAAACGACAGATGGGCTATTTCTCAGTCTGGTACGGCCTGATTTTAATGTGTTGCCTTTGATCCAACCGCATTTTAAACGCCGTTATCAGGACCAGCGCTGGCTGATTTACGATGAGAAGCGTCAATATGGGCTGTATTATGACTTGCATGAGATTCATGAAGTTTTGATGGATGTGAAAGAGGTTGACCGTAATATCGAAACGGGCTTTAGCCAAAGCTTCCAGTTAGAGCTAGATGAGCAGGAGGCGTTATATGATCAATTATGGAAGGATTATTTCAATAGTATCAATATTAAAGAACGACAAAATATCAAATTACATGTGCAATATTTGCCGAAACGTTATTGGCGTTATCTCAATGAAAAATATGTTTAAGTGCATTACTGTATTTTGAACATGGATTTGTTCGAGGCACACTTGCACTGGTAACGTAATCTGAGTAGATAATAATCTTGTTCTTGATTTTTTGATAATGACTTTAAAAATGATTAAAACAAAGAGCCGAAAAATGACCAAATTAAATTTTAAAGTATTCTTGCTTGCGATGAGTTTTTCGAGCATGCATGCCTTTGCCGAGACAGAAAGTAAATCAACGGATGCTTATAGCGTATGTGTTGACGAAACCATTCAGGAACTCGGGCTCGGGAATATCAATAATGCAGTGGTGGACATCTGTAGTCATAGAACCAAGACACTGTATGCAAAGCAGATTGTCCAAGTACTGGATCAAATTAAAAAACAGAGTCAAGAATATCAACAGCCTGAGCGCTATAGCGATATTATGAAATCACAACAATTGTGGAAAAGCTTTGTTGAGCAAGAGTGCCTTAATGCTGGTGCGTATATCGGCTCACCGATGTATGAATATTGTCCAATGCAAAAATATGGCGAACGACTCGAGCAGCTTCAGGAGTATCTGAACTGATAAATTTTATTTTCAACAACTTTACTCATAATCTAAAACTATAATTTAAATACATCTTAAGCCCGAGTAGGCGTATACTTCTGCCTCGAATAAAACAACACTATTCCAGCAAGGTGCATTGTGAGCTCTACCCAATCAGACTGGCTAAATTTTCTTAAACCTAATTATAAAGTCCTGCCTTTGAGAGAGAGGATGCTTTCAGGTATCGGCGCTTTATGTGGCTTGGCGATTTCTTCACTCATTAGCTGGTATGTCTTGGGTGGTATGAATGCGTGGTACATTGCACCCATGGGCGCTTCTTCGGTACTGCTATTTGCCGTGCCCAATAGCCCCTTAGCGCAACCGTGGAATGTGGTGGTTGGTAATACATTAGCGGGTTTAATCGGCGTTGCTTGCACTCAATTTTTGCCTGACCTAACGAGCGCTTTTAGTGTGGCCGTCGGGTTAGCAATTTTTATGATGATGACCACAGATTCTCTCCATCCACCGAGTGGAGCAGTGGCGATTACTGCCGTGTTAGGCGGGGAAGCGGTACATCGGCTGGGTTTCCATTTCGTGTTATATCCCGTGCTTCTGAACTCGATTTTACTGCTGGTTTTCGCGGTGGTATTTAACCGTTTGATTGGGCGCCATTATCCTTTAACTGCACATGTGAATGAGCGATCGAAAGATCCAACACCAACGCAGAAAGTTTCGATCCAGCCGAAAGATATTGAATATGCTTTAGAGCATCACACCGAGCTATTGGACATTAGCCAATATGATCTGGAAAAAATCATTTTAGAAGCGCAAGAGCATGCCAATGAGCGTCTGGTCAACTCATTTGTCTGTCAGGATATTATGAGTCGGGATGTCATTAAACTGCATGAAAATGATGATATTCATCAGGCACTAGATAAATTCAAAGCGGTTAATCTGATGAGTTTGCCTGTGGTCAATGCAGAAGAAAATCTGGTGGGAACACTGGCTTTATACGAAGTGGTGGAATGGTTTAAGGGCGCGACCGATCCACGTAATTCATGGCAGCATTTTGTGCGACAGATTATGAGTCGGAGAGTGGTGACCGTTGATCCGTTACAGCCAATTCAGGATTTAGTGCCGTACTTTGTAGAGAAGTCTTTTAACTATATTCCTGTAGTGGAAAATCAGCGTTTGGTGGGAATTATTAGTCGTGCAGATATGATCGCTGCCTTACAACAGCAGCTTAACCGGAAATTGGTTTAGATAAAAAAAGCTACGGTTGGATTAGGGGTAATTTCAACCGTAGCGACCAAAAAGGTAAAAGTGAAATTAACGTTTTATGCCTTGATCTTCATAAACTGTTTTCACAGGCTGGTTGTAACCTTGAACATGGTCAACACGAGCTTGTTGCTGTTTTGGAATGACCAACCACAAAATGAAGTACACCAAAATACCTGGAAAGGCGGCACTCATAATCGAGATCACAACAAAGATCAGGCGTAATAAATTTGCATTCCAACCAAATCGTTCCGCAATACCGCCCATTACACCAGCGATCATGCTTTGTTGGTTTGAGCGATATAAACCAGAGTTGGTCATCGAGTTTGTCTCCTTAAATTCATGAAACGGCAGCAAAAAGTAAAATATTCATTGAATGGCTGCTATTACTTAAGAAATAGGGGCAATTGATTTTTTTTAAAGTTTAAACAGATGAGAGATTAGTTAAGTTGTGTAAATGGTTGCTGGAAAAAACAACAGTATCGCCTAAAATGCACCGACTTAAAGCACACTGCTTTTTAATTTGCTATTTCCATCTTGTTGCGACCGTTTTGCTTACCTTTCTAGGCAATCGACGAGCACTCAATTGAACCCTATATTTTATTGTGCAAAATTTTAGGGAATGTAGTGAAAAGTACGCGATAGCGATGTTGATGTTAGAGATTTATAGATATGCAGTTCAGGTTATTCTTACAGCATGTTAGTGTAGGAGTCTTATTGAGTTTAGGTTTGATTGCTTGTGATGGCCGTCATCCAGAACCTGTAAGACAACAACCCCAGACGCAATCGGATCGTGAGGCGAGCCATGTCCTCGCAGATGAACAAGAGCACGCTTCTTCTGATACAGAAGCGATGTCGCTCAATCAGGTTGCTGGACAAGCAACTTTGCCACACCCAGTGGTACGTCAACAGAACCATAGTCAGCCTTCAGAAGCCGATCTGATTTATGTCGGTCGTTATCATGCCCGCATTCCCTGTACAGATCCTTTTGCTGGCTGTGTAAATAATGAAAAAGAAGCTGAATATATTCTGAATTTATTAAGTGATGGTTCTGTGTACTGGACCAATACCAGCTTTGGGCGTCTCGGTTCCGATCCAACACGTAGTGTTGCCAAGATTGAGCAAACCTGTAAGCAGGTGCACTGGCACGTCCATAAAGAACTGAATGAAATTATGGTGCGTTGTGATGCGGCAGATTTAAGTCTTTATTATCAGATTAATCAAAATCAGGATCTGGTTTTTAATCTGGAAAAGATGTGGAATGAAGGGAACGGCAATAACCGTAAGTTCTTTAAAGAATATCCTTTTCCCCAACAGGCTTATGTTTTCAAAAGAGTGGAATAAACGCCCATCTTTTGCAAAACAAAAAAAGAGCGCATAAAGCGCTCTTTTTTTACAGCCTTGATTAGTAATCGAAGCTGAAGTGTTCAGGTGCAAGTGAAGTCAAGGTACGAGATGTTGTTACCATTGACTCGGCATGGCCTTGAGCGCGTGGTAATAAACGGTCGAAGTAGAAATCAGCAACCTTGATTTTTGCTTTATAGAATTCAGGTGTTTCGATACCGTTGCCTGCTTCTAATTTTTCAGAGGCAATAACTGCTTGTTGTGCCCAGAAGTAAGCCATCATCACATAACCAGAGAACATCAAGAAATCAACCGAAGCTGAAGAAACGATGTCACGGTCTTTACGTGCAGCAAGCATGATACGAACTGTTAATGTGTTCCATTGCGCGCAAAGCTTGGTTAAATCCCATGCGAAACGACGTAAGTATTTATTACGTGCGTGTGCTGCACAGAACTTCAAGATTTCAGCCGTGTAATCACGAACCACTTTACCTTTCGAGCTTAAGAGCACTTTACGACCAATCAAGTCGAGTGCCTGAATGCCTGTTGTCCCTTCATATAACGTTGAGATACGGGCATCACGTGCGATTTGTTCCATACCCCATTCACGGATATAGCCATGACCGCCATACACTTGCATACCGTGGTTGGCTGCTTCTAAACCAAGCTCAGTCAAGAAACCTTTTAAGATCGGCGTATAGAAACCAAGTTTGTCGTCATAAGCTTCATAAGCTGCCTGATCGCCACTGACCAATGCATCTGTCATTTTGTCTGCAAGTTTTGCTGCATGGTAGATCATTGAACGACCACCTTCAGCAATCGCTTTTTGCGTCAATAACATACGACGAACATCAGCATGGTGAATAATCGCATCACCTACACGTTCAGGTTCTTTCTTACCAGAAAGGGCACGCATTGACATACGGTCTTTGGCATACGGTAAAGCACCTTGGAAAGACAGTTCAGCGTGTGCAATACCTTGAACTGCGGTACCGATACGAGCCGTGTTCATAAAGGTAAACATTGCATGTAAACCTTTGTTGATCTCACCGATCAAGTAGCCTGTTGCATTGTCAAAGTTAAGCACGGCAGTTGCAGAAGCCTTGATACCCATCTTGTGTTCGATAGAACCACAAGAAACTGCATTACGCTCGCCCACGCCACCATCCGCAGTCGGGATGAATTTAGGCACGATGAATAGAGAGATACCACGTGTACCAGCAGGCGCATCTGGAAGGCGAGCCAATACGATATGAATAATATTTTCTGTTAAATCATGTTCACCCGCAGAGATGAAGATTTTAGTACCAGAAATTTTATAGGTACCATCTTCATTTGGTTCTGCTTTGGTTTTTACCTGACCTAAATCTGTACCACATTGAGGCTCAGTTAAGCACATTGTGCCTGACCAAGTGCCTTCAACCAGTTTAGGCATATAAGTATTTTTTTGCTCGTCTGTACCAAACTGCATGATGGTGTTCATACAACCTGTACTTAAACCTGGATACATGGTGAAAGACCAGTTGGCAGTCCCCATCATTTCAGATTTGATCAGGTTTAAAGACATTGGCAAGCCTTGGCCACCAAATTCTTCTGGATAAGAAAGACCTTGCCAGCCACCCATCACAAACTGGTCATACGCTTCTTTAAAGCCTTTAGGTGTTGTCACTTCACCATTGTTGAACGTACAGCCTTCTTCATCACCTGACTGGTTAAGCGGAGAAAGTACGTTTTCGCAATAATCTGCCGCACCTTCAAGAATCATATCAACCGTATCAGCATCCGCATTTTGACCACTTGTCAAAGTTTGGTAATGTGCTGGATAATCTAACATTTCGTTCATTAAGAAACGAATATCACGGAGCGGGGCTTTATAAGCTGGCATAATCTTAATCCTGTATTTGAATCATTTTGGATTATCTGTTTCGATACTTTGATTATTCACAATGGTGATAAAAATACATTGATAATCACTGGGGAAAAGAATGTCAGAAAAGCGAATCATCTAGATTCGATGGAGATGGAAAAATCACTTTTCTGTTGGTGTCTAAACTAATATTAAACGTGAAAAATACTTAATTCTATACTTGAAAATATAATGATATAAAGGTGTTTGGTAAAGCTATGCGTCTAAAATATTTAACTTTATGTTTAATGGGTCTCAGTCTTTCTGCATGTTCTCAACATGTCATTAAAACCAATCCAGCTTCGGCGAACCTTGAGCAGAAGGCGGTCAATAGCCTCAATGCCATCTATGAATATCCAAGCTATGATTATCGTGGGAAATTCAATATTCATGTGGATCAGGAGCCCAGTAAAAATAATGCAAAAGCTGAACCTGCATCTTTAGATCCAGCGCTTAAGCAAAAAGTTGACCAATACTTACGAGAGCAGAAGGTCAATTTAAACAATAAACAGAAGCAGGCCTTGTATACGGCACTGGCGCAAGAACAGAAAAGCTCTGGTCGTTCCAAGGCTGACAAATTTACTCAGGTCATGACCAATATTCTGAATGAAATGCAGTTTGAATATGATGGTTCAGTGCATTATCGCCAGAAAATGGGATCATTTAACCTGACCGCGCGTTATGAAAAGCCGACGCTGCTGGTACAAGCCAAAGTGCCGATGGTGCTGGATCTGAATAATTATAAATTCTATATCAACTACTTTGCCTTGATGCCTTATCTGGTCAATAAAGAAAACCAGAACAATCTGGCCTATCTGGATTTTTCAAAATATCAGGATGCTTTCAAGCAAGTGGATTACAAGAAATTTGCTGAATATGTTAAAGCGTCGAGCGCGGTTTACTATCGTCTTGCGGATCAAAATAATATTCAGGCCTTATCTATTTCTTCTGCGGATCAGGCGGCTGGAGTCGTAGAAAAAATTCGTTTAAAAACCTCGGTTGAAGAACTGATTTTACAAGCGAACTTATATAGCAAGGTCAATGAAAAATATTTGATGCAAAGCGTTTTAAATCTGAACGCACAGAATTTAGAAAAACTGGTTATAGATGAAGTTGCCAATGCCGAGGAGTCAAAATCTAAAGCCTCATTACTGGAAGCAAAAGATTCGGCAGATGATGCAAACTTAGTTAGCCAACAGTTATACCGTCTTGTGAATCAGCACTTTGGAGTTGAGGATGTCGAAGAAGATTATGCTGATGAGAGTGCAGATGCGAGTCAAGCCGCGAATGACGCTGTAGCAGCCGCAGAAGAAGCCTCACAGCAGGCGGACGCGGTAGCAGATGAAGAAGCAAATGCCTCAGAAGCTGAGGCGCAAACTGGCTTAAGCGAAGAACAATGTTCGGTATTGCAAAACACTAAAAACACGACTTATGGTGACGTACAGTATTGTCAAAGTGTATATGGCATTGACGTCTTCTCGGATCAGCCCGTTGAACCAGGTTTCTTGACTTATATCCAGAAGTTACAAGCTGTTGAAAAAGAATTTGCGGTTTACGATCAAAACCAGTTTGTTGATGATCAGGCATTTAAAACACTTTGGCTTAAACATCAGGCGGACATTGAGAAAGCTTTACCGCCTGTTGATAAACGTAACCCATTTATTATGGATGTCGGATTGGATGCCAAAGGGCGTGCTGTGAAGATTGACTATGATTTAAATTATGGTCTGCCTGAGTTGAAATCACGCTTTAATGTCAAGGCAGATATGCTGATTTCCAATTATGGTAAAGGTACGCCGATTGATCAGGCTCAGTTGAAACAGGCGAAAACATGGGCAGAAGCCAGCAAAGGTTCAATGCTAGAGCAGGCAGTGAACAGCTTCTCTGAAAAGTTGGGGCAGACCGGTATTCAGGAGCGTTCAGCGGAGCCGTATACGCTATCTTTAGATGATCAGCTCAATGTCATTGCGGAACAGCGTTATGATGCAACACGTGCTTATGAGCCAACTTATAAAGCAGTGTTTATTGCTAAATTGACAGAAAGTGCGCCACACATCGTGCAGCGTTACTCAAGCCAAGAGTTGCAGGAAATTGCCAGTGTATATGCTTATTGGTATGCCGATGAAGATGTTTATAATCCAGAAGGAAAAGCACTGCAAAAGATTGAAGCTTTGCAAAAGAAACATCATCTGGAATATGAAGACCAGTTTGATGATCGTTTAGGACGTTCGGTTCATCATATCGTCAGTGATGCAATGCAGGGTGATCAACAGCGTCAGGCATGGAAAAAGCTACAGGCGCAGTATAAGCAGCCGCAGCAGTTATTTGCCAAGCAATATCAAATCCAGTTCGAACAAGATAACGGTGTGTCAGGTGAAGAAAAACGCTGGCTCGAACAAACGGCAAATATCTTGGGGCAGGTATATGTCGATGCACGTAAAAACAAACTGTCTGAGCAATCGATCAAAGCCTTAAAGATTGAACATAATGAATTTATTGATTATGGCATCTTTAAAGAGGTCTATCAGAAGATGTTACATCTTAAGTAATTCACCACAAAAAAGAGCCTGTAATATACAGGCTCTTTTTCTATCTAATGTTTAATCGATTATAAAAAATCTTTCAGTTCAGGTTTAACCCCATTCCAGATAGAGAACGCTTCAATTGCTTGACCCACTAACATGCCAAAACCATCCGTAGCAGGCACTTGGCGTTGTTGGGCTTGATCCAGAAAGCTGGAAGGTTTGCCATAGGCCATTTCATAAGCATGATGGAAAATTAAGCTTTCAGGCAACTGTAAAGCATCTCCCGTTAAACTTGCTGAAGTTGCATTAATCACAAAATCAAACTCACCTGAAAGCTGTTCTAGGCGAATCGCTTTAAGCTCAGTTTGTGGCACAGCATCTTTTAAATCTTCAACCAGTTGTTCCGCGCGGGCGAGGGTACGATTCGCGATCACAATCTGCTTCGCGCCTGCTTGTACTAATGGATAGATCACGCCACGCGTTGCACCACCAGCCCCTAAAATCAAAATACGGCTATCTTTAAGTTCCCAGCCTAGTGCTTGAATTGCTGCAACCAGACCCTGACCATCAGTATTGTCGCCATAGAGCTTGCCATCTTCCATCCACAGCGTATTCACAGCTTTGGCAATCTTGGCACGTTCAGTTAGTTGATCACATAACGCAAAGGCTTGTTCTTTAAAGGGTACGGTGACATTCATCCCCACACCATTCTGGGCAAAAAATGCTTTGGCTGTATTTTCAAAACCATCCAATGGCGCAAGAATTTTTTTATAGTTTAAGTCGACCCCAGTTTTTGCTGCGAATGCATGGTGTAACTCTGGTGAGCGTGATTGTTCAATCGGATTTCCAATTACAGCAAATTGTTTGGTCATGAGGGAATCATTCTTATGAGGTCGTTAAAGTTTATAAAGTTGAGGGGGATGCTGCAATATTGATTTACACCTGAACATTCAAAGAGGGCATGATTTCAGGACAAGAACATGCTTTGATATTTTTAGAGTTGCAAATGTTGGGTCTAGTTTTAAAGATGAGTATTTATTTAATTCGGCATGCGCAGAGTGAAGCCAATATCAATGGGCGAACTAGATCGCATGCTGCAATTGCATTGAGCGAGCAGGGTAAGCAGCAGGCAGAACAACTTTGTGAAGCATTGCCAACTATTGATCACGTCATTATTTCTAAATACCAAAGAACCTATCAAACCGCACAACCGATTTTACACAAATATCAGATCACAGCAGAAGTCGATCACAACTTGCATGAGTTTAGTTATCTCTCGGAAAGGAAATGCGCTAACACCAATCTGGATGATCGCAAGCAATGGGTTAATGCGTATTGGAAGCGAATGGATTATGACTATCGGGATGCCGATGATGCGGAATCTTTTGCTGACTTATATGTGCGAGTGCAGTGTGTTCATGAAAAATTAAGACAATTGGCACAGGAATACGTACATCAAAACTTAGCTATATTTACGCATGGGCAGTTCTTACAATTATTGCTCACGCTAAAACATACACCGCAGCCATTGAGTCGGGAACTGATGCAAAATTTTAGATCAGACCTAATCCAGCGCCCCATCCCCAATACCGCAATATTTTTATTTTAAGATTCCCTAAAAGATTTCATCCCTGAACTATATGTCAGGGATGAATCATTTCTTTTATTTATTTAAACCCAGCCAGTCTCGTGGTTTTAAATAATAATCAGTAAGACGTTTCTCAGCTGAATCTGCATCCCATTCAGGACTATATGACCAGCCCGCCAGATTCGGCAAGCTCACCAAGATCGATTCAATGCGCCCACCTGTCTGTAGGCCGAACAATGTACCACGGTCATATACCAAGTTATATTCGACATAACGACCACGACGATATAACTGGAACTCACGTTGAGCTTCGGTATAAGGCTGCTCACGATGCTTTTCAAAAATCGGCAAGATTGCTTCTAAATAACCATTTCCGACCGCCTGCATATATTTAAAACAGGTTTCGAAATCCCACTGGTTCAAATCATCAAAGAATAAACCGCCTACACCACGCTGTTCATCACGATGTTTTAAATAGAAATAATCATCACACCATTGTTTATGTTCGGCATAAACATGTTCACCAAAAGGCTGGCACAGGTCATGAGCTTTTTGATGCCAATTCAGCACATCCTCATCATCTGGATAGAATGGGGTTAAGTCAAAACCGCCACCAAACCACCACACTGGATCCTGTCCTTCAGGCTCAGCCACAAATAGGCGGACATTGGCATGAGAGGTCGGGGTATTTGGATTTTTCGGGTGAATCACCAACGATACGCCCAATGCTTGTGCCTTTGCACCCGCAATTTGTGGATGACGTTCAGTCGCTGAAGCGGGGAGTTTACTGATATTGATGTGGGAGAACATGACCCCACCTTTTTCAATCACTTCACCATTTTGCAAAACACGAGAGCGACCACCACCGCCTTCGGTTCGTTGCCAATCATCAATGATAAACTCAGCGGTACCACCGCCTGCACGTTCCTGTTGCTCTAGTCCTGCACAAATGCGTGCCTGTAGATCGAGTAAAAACTCGCGAACACGTTGAATATCAGCTGAAGTTGGATGCTGCATGATGATCCTCTTGATAAGATCTAGGAATTACTGATATCAAAACATAAATCCATAAAAAAAGTAAGGGATTTTTAAACCTATATGAAATTTGCATGATTCAGGATGAAAAGTAGTGTTCAGTTAATTTGGGTTTTTACTTTGATCTTTCGAGCGGTTCTTTTCGATAAGATCATTAATTTCTTCATTATATAACCAAGTATTTAAAATACCTTCAGAACTTTCCAAGCCAGTAATATCTAGAAAATGTTCAAAGGTACCAGCAACTTGCTCTCTATCATCGGTACCTAGTGAATCGGGATTAATTTGATGGATACCGTCAGAAAGTATTTTAAGTCGTTGTTGTTTACTTGGTTGAGCAGAGTGCTGATAAAGTTGGATATACGCTTCAGCTGTCTCGGCTACTTTTTGGTTCAATAACTTTTTTAATTGAGGATCTTGAACGCCAGAATATAGATAGCCATCAGTTAAAAAATGATCTTGTTGCTGGAATTGATGCAATTGATTGATAATTCCAGCATTTGATGGATTCTCTTTATTCTCTTTTGCCTGAGTACAGCCATTTAGTAGCAGGAGACCTATCACCAAGAAAATATTTAATAATTTCATTTTGATAAACTCTCTTATCTAAGCAAAAAAATGACTCTAAAGTCAGAAGTCATCTTTTTTATAGAGATGATCCATACGTTCACGTTTGGTCTTTAAATATTGTTCATTAAATGGATTGCGACCGACAGTCAGTGGGACACGTTCAACCACATTAATACCCAGATCAGTCAATGCTTTTAATTTAAGTGGATTATTTGTGACCAGTTTCACTTCTTTAACTTGAAGATGATCGAGCATGATGCTGCACATATCGTAGCGACGCGCATCAGCAGGCAAGTTCAATAACAGGTTCGCATCAACGGTATCATGACCTTGATCTTGCAAGGCATAAGCACGGATTTTATTGGTTAAACCAATACCACGCCCTTCTTGACGCAAATATAAAATTACGCCTTGGCCTGCATCATTAATCAGGCGTTGGGTGGCTTGTAGCTGTGGGCCGCAATCACATTTAAGTGAAGCGAAAGCATCACCAGTCAAGCATTCTGAATGAATACGCACAAGTACAGGCTTATTGGGAGCAGTTTCTAACCCTTTAGAAAGCGCCACATGTTCCTCACCCGTTTCTGGATCTTGAAACACGGAAATATTGAAGTCACCAAAGGCAGTCGGCAGCTTTGATGTTGCAATAAATTCAATCGGCACAGAGAACTCACTATGATCATAAAAACAGTCTGAGTATAGCTTAATGTGTGAAGATTGCGCGAACTGGAATTTCTGATTTTTTATATAAGTTTTTCTTTTTCATACAAAGCACACAATAATGGTTGATAAACAGTGACATAATTCAGGATAATCTACGGGTCATTCTTTAAAAATTGCATAAGAATGTTCAGCACTACATCATTCGCACGTGTGGCTGATTGAAGGCAGATCATATTTAATTGTATGATTGCCCCCATTTAACCCAGCTTCGGACTTGCCAGGCTTAAAAAGGCTTTGCCACATTATGTTGTATACCGAAATTCCAACTCAACGCCCTGTTACGCCATTGTTAGATGGAATTGATCATCCACAACAATTACGTCAGCTCGAGCAAAGCCAACTCGTTCAAGTGGCGGATGAGTTACGTCAATATATTTTGTATGCAGCTGGGCAGAGTGGCGGACACTTTGGTGCAAATTTAGGAGTGGTCGAACTGACTGTGGCCTTGCACTATAGCTTTAATACGCCAGATGATCGTTTGGTTTGGGATGTGGGCCATCAGGCTTATCCACATAAAGTGCTGACAGGTCGTCGTGATCGCATCGCTACCATTCGTAGTAAAAATGGTTTGGCTGCGTTCCCTGCACGTGATGAATCTGAATTTGATACCTTTGGTGTAGGCCATTCCTCAACTGCCATTTCAGCAGGTTTGGGTATGGCACTGGCTCGCCGTTATCAAAAAGATCCATGTGATGTTGTTGCAATCGTGGGTGATGGTGCAATGACGGCAGGTATGGCATTTGAAGCCATGAATGATGCGGTTGCGCATGATGCGGACTTAATCGTGGTCTTAAATGATAACGATATGTCGATCTCTTGCAGTACGGGTGGTTTTGCCAAACATCTGGCTGCCATTTGGGAAACAGGGCAATTGATCAATGTGAATGAACAGGGTGAAGCCTATGTTCAACCTCATCCAAAGTGGACCTATAATTCACGTTTGCATCAATCTGCGACAGATGCCGCTGATAATTTATTTAAAGCAATTGGTTTTGATTATTTCGGGCCATTTGACGGACATGATGTGGAACAACTGGCACAGGTTTTCCATGCACTTAAAAAACGTAAAGGTCCACGTCTAGTTCATATTTATACTAAAAAAGGTAAAGGTTTCGCACCAGCGGAAGCAGATCCGATTACCTATCATGCGATTACTAAAATTGCGCCAACCGCAGCAGCACCCGTAAAAAAATCACCTCCTAAATACTCAGATGTATTTGGGCAATGGCTATGTGATGAAGCAGCTCAAGATGAACGTCTGCTCGCCATTACACCTGCGATGTGTGAAGGCTCGGGTATGGTGAAATTTGCACAGCAATACCCTGAGCGTTTCTTTGATGTCGCAATTGCTGAACAACATGCGGTGACTTTAGCCGCTGGTATGGCATGTGAAGGGTTAAAACCGGTTGTCGCGATTTATTCAACTTTCTTGCAACGTGGTTACGATCAGTTGATTCACGATGTTGCCTTGCAGAATCTGGATGTCACTTTTGGTATCGATCGTGCAGGTTTAGTGGGTGAAGATGGCCCAACGCATGCAGGTGCATACGATTATGCTTATATGCGTACGGTGCCTAACATGGTTATTATGGCGCCGAAAGACGAAAATGAATGTCGTCAGATGCTACATACCGCCTACCTCTACGAAGGACCAACCGCGGTACGTTATCCGCGTGGCGCGGGTACGGGTGTTGAAATTCAACAGCAAATGACAGCTTTGGAAATTGGCAAGTCTGAAATCGTTGCTGAATTTAATGTTGATGCTGAACAGCACATCAGCATTCTGGCTTTTGGTAGCCGTGTTGCGCCATCAGTTGAAGCTGCAGAACAGTTTGCACATCAGCATGCTATTGGCGTGCGTGTTGTGAATATGCGTTTTGTAAAGCCATTGGACGAAAAAATGATTCGTGACTTGGCAGAAAGCACACAACTGTTTGTCACTGTTGAAGAACATGCCGTAATGGCTGGAGCAGGCAGTGCCGTCAATGAATTCATGGCACAAGCAAAAATTGTAAAACCAATCCTGAATCTCGGTTTGCCGGATACATTCTTACATCAAGCCACGCATCAGCAAATGTTGCAGGATTGCGGTTTGGATGCTCAGGGAATTTTAGCTTCAATTGAGCAAGCTTGGTTCTAACTTATAAGTTGATGTAAACGCGAAAATAATTTTTCGCAACATTTTTCCCCTAAAAGCGCTTATATTTGCTAGAATATACGCGCTTTTATGCATTATTCTTTGTCAAAATCTTCAAATTTGTAGTGGGTGTTCAATGGAACCTATGGTGGTTATGGCTGCGCGTGCGGCTCAAACAGTTGGTCAAGAGCTTTTAAAGGCACATCAAAATCGTCATAAACTCGATTTACAAGTTGAAGAAAAAGGCATTGATGGTCCAGTAACACGTGTTGATCGTTACTTGGAACAACTTACAATTGATACACTTCGCAAAAGCTATAAAAACCACAGCTTCCTTGGTGAAGAGTTTGGTATGCAAGAAGGTAAAGGTCACGATGCAGACTGGTGCTGGGTGATTGATCCTTTAGACGGTACACAAAACTTTATCAACGGTTTCCCGCATTTCTGTATTTCTATCGCAGTTCAACATAAAGGTGTGACTCAACACGGTGTGATCTATGATCCAGTACGTGATGAGCTATTCTCTGCAAGCCGCGGTCGTGGTGCAGTGATGAACCAACGCCGTATCCGTGTCAATGTAAAAGAAAACCTTGAAAATACTTTCCTTGCCGTCGGTCATCCGTACCGTGCAAAGCGTAATGGTGAAATTGTTTCTTATGCAGAACAACATTTTGCATCATTATTGGCAGTGACTAAATCTGGCGCGCAAATTCGTCGTGGTGGCTCAGCTGCATTAGACTTGGCCTATGTTGCTGCGGGTCGTTTTGATGGTTTCTTTGAGCTTGGTTTAAAACCGTGGGATATCGCTGCGGGCGAATTAATCGTGAAAGAAGCGGGCGGTGTTGTTGTTGATGCACGCGGTGGTAATGAATCATTTGACAATGGTCAGGTGCTTGCATGTTCACTTAAGATGCTAAAACCATTGATGCAAAACGTTGTTCCAGCTTGGGGCGAAGCTGCGAAATAATTTGTAAATATAGAAAAAACCCTCAATATGTTGAGGGTTTTTTTATGCGTTTAGAAAATAAGGAAACGAAATTCTGATCTATTTGATTGCTTTGAGGTCGATGAGGAAATAATAATTTATTTAAATAATGAGATAGAAAAAGAGAAATTTAAAGCTTATTCACACTTTAATCTTTATGTGGATTTAAAATGCCATGTTGAATGAACAGCACAGGTGCCTTATGTGGGTAGGGCTAGGATGTAAGCTCCGTTAAATTGGCATACTCCTCTCAGTTTTTGTAAAAATAAATATTATTTTTCTGTTTGTAATTGCGCGAGCTTCATAAAAAAAAGCACTTTTTATTATTTTTAACTTGCTGATATTTCGCTGTATATCTTTTAATCTGCTGTTTGATTTTAGAGCGGTTCGAAGCTGAAAGTCCTGATAATAAATGTGATGTAATAGAAAAACCAATTAAAAAAGGTGACTTTTAAAATTATTCTGCTATAATCCGCCCACGCACTTAAATTCCAGTTCATTACCTGAACATTCAGTTCTATTCATATTAGCGCACGCTGTCCATAGAGAGGACCACATCTTGCGCCCAAATCGCTTAGCGATTCTTCAGGTTGAGGCAGTAATCAAGCGTGCGTTTAGTCCACATCGTCGTTATTCGGATCGCCGCTGAATTTCATATATTTTCAGCTTGAGTCGCTTTGCCGCTTGTTGCCGATGTCTATTTTTTGTATTTATTAAAATGGAGCACCCACAAGGGTGAAACTCTCTATGAGCAAAACTTTTGCCGAATTTTCTTTGCACGAAACCTTACAACAAGCCCTAGAAGGTTTAGGTTTTACGACACCAACTCCTGTGCAAGAACAAGCGATTCCAGCTGCATTAGAAGGTAAAGATTTATTAGTTTCAAGCCAGACTGGTTCTGGTAAAACAGCAGCATTTTTACTTCCTACATTAAACGCTTTAGCGGGTGAAGATACTTTTGTGCCATTTAAAGAGCGCATGAAAGCAGTCACTCAGCCAACGATTTTAGTTATTTCTCCTACGCGTGAATTGGCTCAACAGGTAAGCCAAGACGCGATTGCATTTGTACGTCACATGAAAGGTGTTCGTATTGCTGCAATTATGGGTGGTATGCCTTTCGGTAAGCAAATTCAACAGCTTAAAGGTGCACAAGTTGTCGTTGCGACTCCTGGTCGTTTACTTGACCTTGTAAACCGTCGTCAAATTAAACTTGATAAAGTTGAATCATTAATTGTTGATGAAGCTGACCGTATGCTTGATCTTGGCTTCTCTGAAGACTTGGAAGCAATTGGTGAATTAGCTGCAAACCGTAATCAAACATTAATGTTCTCTGCAACTTTTGCTGATCGTATTATCCGTCTTGCTGAACGCATGATGAATGATCCGCAACGTATTGCAATTGAAACTGGTCACAGCACTAACACTGATGTAACTCAAACATTACATTGGACTGATGGCTTTGAACACAAGAAAAAATTATTAACTCACTGGTTATCTGATGAGTCTGTAGATCAAGCTGTTGTATTCGCAAGCACGCAAGAAGATACAGATATGCTTGCTGAAGAATTAGCTGAAGCGGGTCACTCTGTTGTTGCATTGCATGGTGCGATGCCACAAACCGTTCGTAACCGTCGTTTACGTAGCATCCGTGAAGGTCGTGCAAAAATTCTGGTTGCAACTGATGTTGCGGCGCGTGGTTTAGACGTACCAACCATTTCTCACGTAATTAACTTCGGTTTACCGATGAAAAATGAAGACTATGTACACCGTATTGGCCGTACAGGTCGTGCGGGTCGTACAGGTCAAGCTGTGACTTTGGCAACTTACCGTGAGCGTGGCAAAATCCGTGCTTTAGAAGATTATTTAGATGCACGTTTAAATGTATCTGAAATCGAAGGTTTAGAGCCATCTCCACCTCCTGCACGTTCAGGTCGTGATGGCGGTGGTCGTGGTCGCGGTGGTCGTGATGGCGGCGGTCGTGGTCGTGGTGGTTTTGGCGGTGGTCGTCGTTTTGAAGGTGAAGGTAACTTCAAACGTCGTGAAGGCGGTGATGATCGTCCACGTCGTAGCTTCGATGACAAACCACGTGGTGAGCGTCCATCTTTTGGTGGCGAAGATCGTCCACGTCGTGAATTCAACTCTGACCGTCCACGTCGCGAGTTCAATTCAGATCGTCCACGCCGTGAAGGTGGTTTTGAAGACCGTCCACGTCGCGAATTTAATTCAGATCGTCCACGTCGTGAAGGCGGTTTCGATGATCGTCCAAAACGTAGTTTTGGTGGTGAAGACCGTCCACGTCGCGAGTTCAATTCTGATCGCCCACGCCGTGAAGGTGGCTTCAACGATAAACCGCGTTTTGACTCGAATGATGACAACCGTGGTAACCGTGTAGACTATAAGCCACGTCGTGAAGGTAGCTTCGGTGACCGTCCAAAACGTGATTTCGGTGATCGTCCACAACGTGAAGGCGGTTTCGGTGATCGTCCAAAGCGTAGCTTCGGTGATGACCGTCCAAAACGCAGCTTCGGTGGTGATGACCGTCCAAAGCGTAAGTTTGGTAACGATGAGCGTCCAGTACGCGGTTCACGTGAAGAAACTTTCGGTGGCGACCGTCGTCGCAAAAACGATTTTTAATCGTTAAAAACCGATAGAATGAAGAAGCCAGTTGAAAAACTGGCTTTTTTATTTCGGTTTAGTCATGTAAAATTATAAAAATGTGTACTAATTCAAATTTTATATAAGAAATGAATAAGGTTAAGCAAAATAAAAGCCTTTTGAGTCAAGCTTGGTCTTTCATGTGTAGTGAAGGGCTGCCATGCCTATTCGTCATTTTAATGCTCTGTAACGGTTTATTTTTTGCTTATGCGTTATTTGATACGATTAACGCTGAGTCATTTAATGTTAATTCTCATCATACAACCAGCCAGATTATTCCCAAGAATAACTACATAAATTAAATACTCTTGATACATCCCTTATCAAAATGGAAACAAGCGTTTAATGTTTCAGTGTATAGTATGCGTGCATAAAAAGTGCAGGAATGAATGCCATTATGAATAACAAATCTCCTCTCGATGCAGAAGCCTTAATTGAAGTTAAAAACTTAAGCTTTAATCGAGGAGAACGCGTCATTTATGACGATATCAGTCTCAAAATTCGACTTGGTCAAATTACTGCAATTATGGGACCATCTGGCACAGGTAAAACCACCTTGTTGCGTTTGATTGGTGGGCAGTTGAGCCCAGATCATGGCGAGGTGTTGCTGGATGGCAAAAATATTGCGGCAATGTCACGACATGAATTATTCGCTGCACGCGCACGTATGGGAATGTTATTCCAGAGTGGTGCATTATTCACAGACATGTCGGTTTATGAAAATGTGGCATTCCCAATCCGCGCACATACCAAATTGCCAGAACATATTATTGCAGAGCTGGTAGCTTTAAAACTGGAATCAGTCGGATTACGTGGTGCTGAGCAGTTAATGCCAACCGAGCTTTCAGGCGGTATGAACCGTCGTGTTGCTTTGGCGCGTGCAATTGCACTGGATCCTGAGCTGATCATGTATGATGAACCATTTGCTGGACAAGATCCGATTGTAATGGGTGTATTAACCCGTCTCATTCGTTCGCTACGAGATGCTTTGGATCTAACGACTATTATTGTGTCGCATGACGTGGCTGAAACCTTGTCGATTGCAGATTATATTTATGTGGTCGCAGAAGGTAAGATTCAGGGTGAAGGTTCTCCAGAAGAATTAAAAAATCATGCTTCACCTTTTGTCCGTCAGTTTTTAACAGGTTCAGCTGAGGGGCCTGTGGAATATCAATTTACTCATCAAGCATATTTAGATAACGAGGTTCGTCCATGAATGCGATTGCCTGGCTAGGTAGACTCGTTATTGAGCGAATAAAAGGAATCGGTGCTGCCGCGCTGATGCTCCTGCAAGTTTTATTTTCCATGCCATCAAAAGGTGGTTTTCAGCGCTTTGTTTATCAGATGTATCGTGTCGGGGTGATGTCCCTGCTGATTATTGCTGTTTCAGGCTTATTCATTGGTGCCGTGCTGGGTTTGCAGATGTATAGCATTCTGGTGACTTTTGGCAGTGAAGCAATGCTAGGTACTGCAATTTCACTGACGTTGCTACGCGAACTTGCTTCTGTTGTCGCTGCATTATTATTTGCAGGACGTGCAGGTTCAGCTTTGACTGCTGAAATTGGTTCCATGAAACAAAGTGAACAACTTGCCAGCATGGAAATGATTGGGGTTGATCCACTGCGTCAGATTGTTGCTCCTCGTCTATGGGCGGGTATTGTGAGTTTACCGATGCTTACGGTGATCTTTGCAACGATTGGTATTATTGGCGGCAAGCTGGTTGGTGTTGATTTTTTAGGTGCTGATGAAGGTTCATTCTGGAGTGGTATGCAAAGTAGCGTACAGTTCTGGCATGACATTTTTAATGGCACCATTATCAAAAGCATTGTCTTTGCTTTAATTTGTACATGGGTGGCGGTGTATCAGGGTTATGCTTGTGAACCAACCCCAGAAGGTATCGCGACTTCAATGACCAGAACGGTCGTATATTCTTCACTTTGTGTATTAGGTTTTGATTTCGTGTTGACTGCGGTCATGTTCGGAGGGATTTAATGAAATCACGTACTAGTGAGCTGGCCGTAGGTATTTTTGTCATTATCTTCGGTGTCGCTCTATTTTTTCTTGCGATGAAAGTGAGTGGGTTGGTAGGTACTAATCTACGTGATAGCTACAGCATGACAGCACAGTTTGACAACGTAAATGGTTTAAAGCCACGTGCCAAAGTGACCATGAGTGGTGTGACCATCGGTCGTGTTGAATCGATTACGCTTGATCCTGTTTCTCGTCTGGCGACAGTCAAGTTTGATCTGGATGGTAAGCTCACCAGCTTTAACCCAGAACAACTTAAAGAGGTGCAGAAGAATGCACTGGAAGAGCTGCACTATAGTTCTGACTATGAGCAAGCTGATGCTGCGAAACAAAAAGAAATGGAACAGCAACTTACCAGTAACATGACCTCCATCACCACACTCGATGAAGATGCTTATATAATGGTAGCAACCAATGGTCTATTGGGTGAGAAATATTTGAAAGTTGTCCCAGGTGGCGGTGTGAATTACCTTAAACGTGGTGACGTGGTTTCAAATACCCAAGGCACAATGGATTTAGAAGATTTGATCAGTAAGTTTATTACTGGTGGTGCTGGTAAAGCCACATCAAGCTCAACAGCGACAGAGAGCCAAGCTTCACAGCCAGCTGCTGAAGCAGAACCTTCTTTTGTTGAGTAATTCAGGTTAGGAGATTGAAGTGAATACATTATTGAAACAAACGCTAACCGCAAGCGTATTATCGACAATGCTTGCAAGTGCGGCATTTGCAGCACCAACAGAAACCCCACCTGATTTTGTTAAACGTGTGGCTGATGGCTTAATTACGCGTCTAAAAGCGGATCATGCCAAGTTGCAAAATAATCCGACATTGGTGAAAAGCATTATTCGTCAAAACCTTGACCCGTATGTGGATTCTCAAGCGTTTACGCGTATTGTGTTGGGTACTTATGCGAATAACCAATATACCAATGCTGCACAACGTGCACAGTTCGAGAAGAACTTCCGTGAAGTGATTATCGAGAACTATGGCGGTGCTTTCGCAAAATATACCAATGAAAGCTATACCATGCGCCCGTTTAAATCGACCAACAGCAAAACACCTGTTGTGACTTTGGACTTCTTGCACAATGGCGAGAAAATCCCTGTGTCGTTCCAGTTAACGGACAAGGGTGACCAGTGGAAAGTACGTAACATTAACGTGTCTGGTATCGACTTGGGCTTACAGTTCCGTAACCAGTTCGCTGCAACTGTTCAACGTAACGGTGGCGATATTAATAAAGCGATTGCAACCTTTAAACCAGATGCAGATGCTGCAGTTAGCAAAAAATAAGTAGGTGACGGGTGATTCAGTATATTGATCAGCAACTTGTCGTTTCAAAAACGATTAATTTTGCAAATGCAGAGCAGATCTATCAAACCGGCTTAAAGCATATTCAACAGCATAAGAATTTTCCTTTAGTTGTTGATTTGGGCCAGCTTGAACAGGGCAATACTTTATCTTTGGCTGTACTGGTGCAATGGTTGCGTCAAACGCCAGAAAATCAAGGTCTGCATTTTAAGAATGTGTCTGAAAAAATGCTGAAAATCATCCAAGCCTGTCATTTACAAGATGATCTGAAATTGATTTGATATTACTTATTCATCGAGAAAAGAGAGTTACCTAACTCTCTTTTTTTGTTTTGGGGTAGAAATGGGATATGTATTTGATATGGAAAGAATACGTTCAACAATAGTCAATACGGTAATCAATAATGATCTATTTTGCGATGACTGTAATCTTTATTATTTTGAAAAGGCGGATGGGACAAAAAGACATCAAGCCGTAAGCACATTGCGTGATGATGTAAATTTACATCTTATTTTTTCGATACCTACGAATACACATAATATTTATATTACGGTTTCTGATGGTGATGCTAATTTAATCAGGCAGCTATTTGCAACACTTGAAGATATTGAAGGACATGAGCAAATAGGTATTGGTTGTGTTCAGCTGTTTGATGACACTCGCCTTATAGAAAATGACGTAAGAGGAATAATCTTATTGCCAATTATTACATCGAATATTTTAAATTTTTTACCTAATCAATTCGAAATTAATGGGGTAAATTATAATTTTATTCTTGTTGTTTTCTTAAGCACAAAAGAATATCAACAATGGAAAACAAAAGGGCATGATGCCTTAATCGATTATTTTATTGAGAATGAAAAAGACCTTATTGCATTTAATTTATCATAAGGGGAAAGAATATTTTGACCTTAGCCAAAATATCCTAGTGATAAAAATATTAAATCCATTTTTTCCAACGGAAGTAAAGTGTCGGGCCAATCAGGAAAGTTAACACCAGCGTAATCACGATCCAGAAACTGGTAGTGCCATGAGAAAAAGGCAAAACCTCTGTGTTCATACCATAAATACTGGCAACCAGCATTGGAGGAGCAAGCATACTTGGAAGAATAGAGAAGCGTTTGAAGGTCTCATTCATCTCGGTATTGGCAAAACCAGTGGTAATATCCAGTAAGAATTTTAGTTTTTGAAACAGGAATGTGTTGTGCTCAAGTAGAGAGCGCACATCTTCACTCATTTCTCGAATATCAGGATCGTAAATATGACTGCCTAGAGCACGCGGTCGTGAAAGAAAAGACAGGACTCGGCGTAAGTCGGTCAAACAAAGTTGAGCTTTTCCTAACATATCTTCCTGATGTGCGAGCCGTGTGATCATGTCATCCAGATCAAGGATCTGTTCACGATGGTGGTCGTTTAAAACCTCGGCTGAATATTCTTCTAAATACTTATGTGTGTCTTCCAGAATATCTGAAAGTTCATCTAGTTTAGATTCAAGTAGACCTAATAAAATCCATACCGGATCTTTATAGTCGATGCTGTAATCATTGCGTCTTGCACGAGCGCGAAAGGCCCGAAAGGCAACCAGTTTCTCGCCACGTAACGTGATCAGTTGCGTTTTATCCAGTAGAAAAGCAACCGTGTGGACGGTAGCCGCGAGTGTATTCTCGAGGTCTTCTTGTTCACGATCAGATTGAAAATTTTTATTCTTTGTTAAAAAATAGGTACTGATATGCAAAATTCCGTCATCATCACGGTAGAATCGTGCCGATGAGGAAATATCTTCAAGTGACTTTAAGGTAGGTAGGTTTCGCTCATACGCATCCAGAATCCATTGTTGTTCTTCTTGGGATGGGGCGATGAGATCGATCCAGACCAGTTCAGGATGAAGGTCGAAACTGCCATTGATTGTTGCATCTTCTAGACTACCGCGCTCAGTGGCATAAAAGGCTTCAAGCATGTCTTTTTTCCTTGCGCAGTCGATGTAAAGTTTCCGGTCTTTTACCGAAAAGCAGCGTGTATTTTAGACAAGGATGAAGCGAAAAACACTTGCCTAAACGTTATTTTTTCAAAAATCTTGTTACATAGCCTACTTTATCAGCATGACAGTTCTATAAAACGGTTTTAATTGTATGAATTCTATATGTGTTTTCTGTGGTTCCTCTCTCGGGAATGATCCTGTTTTCAAGCAAATGGCCCAGTTGACAGGGCAGGTGATTGCAGCGCAAGGCAAAACGCTGGTCTATGGTGGTGGACGTTCGGGTCTGATGGGGGTGGTGGCCGATAGTGCGCTACAGGCTGGCGGTCGTGTCATTGGTGTGATTCCTCATGCCTTGGTGGATCGAGAGCTTGCCCATACGGGTTTAACCGAATTGTATCGGGTTAACAATATGCATGAGCGCAAGACCAAAATGGCTGAGCTATCTGATGCATTTGTGGCTTTGCCAGGCGGTGCGGGAACACTCGAAGAAATCTTTGAGCAATGGACTTGGAGTCAGTTGGGAATCCATCAAAAGCCTTGTGCTTTTTTAAATGTAAATGGCTTCTATACCGATCTGCTGAAAATGCTTCAAGCCTCAGTTGACAGTGGTTTTACCCAAGCACGTTTTGTGGACAAGCTCATTGTGGTAGAACAGATTGAAGAAGTTCTGGAAGCATTTGCTGCTTATCAGCCTGCGACTCCAAAGTGGCTATCTACCACTGAAATTCAGGCTTGAGGATAAAATTGTGAAAACCATTACTGTTGCTGCCGCCATTATCTTGAATGAGCAAAATCAATTACTGTTGGTCCGTAAGCAAAATACACATGCGTTTATGCAGGTCGGTGGTAAGCTTGAGCTAGATGAAGCACCTGAAGTGACGATTCAGCGTGAAATTCTGGAAGAAATTGGCTGCGAATGTGAGTTAAAAGAATTTGTTGGTGAATTTAGAACAGCGGCAGCCAATGAGCCGGATCATGCTTTAATTAGCTATGTATATGCGGTTGAGTTAAAGCAGGCACCACAAATTGCAGCCGAAATTGCTGAGATGAAGTGGATTGATCTGGATGACCAAGCGACGGTATTGGCGCCTTTAACTAAAGAAGTTGTGATTCCGTGGTGTCAGCAGCATGGTTTGAATTAATCTCTTGATCCTGTGCGGCTGCCAGACACAGACTATAGACCTGTTGGCAGCCAAGTTGTTCAAGCACTTGTGATAAGGCCGTAATCGAACTACCTGTGGTGACCACATCATCGACAATCAGAACTTTGCGATAACGAATCTGGTTGGGTGCCGCAGCAACAAATTGCTGTTCAATATTTTCTAGCCGCTCCAGACGGGATAAGCCTTTTTGAGAATGCTGAGCCAAACGTTGTACTGGCTGCCAGACAGGGATATTTAAGTGCTGACTTAGAGATTGTGCCAATAAAAGGGTCTGGTTAAAACCACGCTCGACCAGACGATCTGTGGAAATGGGCATAGGCACAATCGCATGAACTTTAGGAAGTCTGACTTGTAATAACAGGCCATTCAATAAACGTTGATGATGCAGTTTCTGCTCATATTTAAACTGTTGAATGATGCGGTCAATCGGATACTGATAATGGCAGGCCACCAGAATCTGCTGTTGATTCCGTTCAATGCTTTGTTTGAACCATGGTAATTGTTGCCAGCAACTCTGACAAATGCCAAAGTGCCGTTTCATACCAATATCACACAGGCTACACGGGGTAAAATAATCAAATAGCTGTTGTGCGGATTTGCCAAGTAATTTAAACATAGGCATATCTTGGGGCTTCAGGTAACCAGCGTTTAAGCAGACCTTCTGCATGTTGTGGATAGTCTTTCAGGATTTGCTCTGCCACATAATGCGCTTGGGTGAGCAGATGGTCATCTCGTTCTAGGCGAGCTACACGAAAGCCCATATCGCCCGTTTGTTTGGTCCCTAACAATTCACCGGGACCGCGAATTTCCAGATCTTTTTCTGCAATCACAAAGCCATCATTACTTTCCCGTAAAATCGAAAGCCGTTCTTGCCCATTTTGTGATAGCGGCGTTTTATAGAGCAGGGCGCAGAAGCTGGCTGTAGCACCACGACCTACACGACCTCGTAGCTGATGTAATTGAGATAGCCCTAAACGCTCAGCATTCTCAATCACCATAATTGAAGCATTGGGTACATCAACACCTACTTCAATCACCGTGGTGGCAATTAACAGTTGTGATTGATTGTCTTTAAAGGCTTGCATGACCGCTTGCTTTTCATCGGCTTTCATTTTGCCATGTACCAGCCCAATATTGATATCTGGGAAGCGTTCTTTAATCTCTTGGTAGGTTGCTTCCGCGGCTTGGGCATCGAGCGTTTCGGATTGCTCGACTAAAGTACACACCCAATAAGCCTGTTTACCTTCACGACAATTGGTTGCTATGCGCTGTAATACCTGTTCCCGACGTTCGAGTGGAATGGTGACGGTCTGAATTGGGGTACGACCTGGAGGTAGCTCATCAATAATCGAGGTGTCTAAATCGCCATAGGCACTCATGGCTAAGGTTCGGGGAATTGGGGTTGCTGTCATCACCAATTGATGGGGTGTGAACTGGTCAGCACCTTTATTGCGCAGAGCAAGACGTTGATCGACCCCGAAACGGTGCTGCTCATCAATAATCACTAAACCTAATTTAGAGAAGCCCACTGTATCTTGAAATAGGGCATGCGTGCCAACAATTAGTTGGGCATGACCTTCTTTAATTTGTTGCTCTGCCTGTGTTCTGGCCTTGCCTTTTTGTTTGCCTGACAGCCAAGCCACCTGAATGCCTAAAGGCTCAAACCAGCGTTTAAAGTTTAAATAATGCTGTTCGGCCAAAATCTCGGTCGGTGCCATAAGTGCCACTTGCCAATCCGCTTCCAGCGCATGACAGGCTGCGACAGCGGCGACCAGTGTCTTGCCAGCACCTACATCACCCTGTACCAGACGCAACATCGGTTGATCTTGTTTAAGATCTTGCAAGATTTCCTTAGAAACGCGTTTTTGCGCATTGGTCATCTGAAAAGGAAGGCCTTCTAATAATTTCTTGGCCAATACTTTGCTGCTACTAAAACGTGGGGCTGAAATCTGACGGATATAGGCTCGACGTGTGAGTAAACTGATTTGATGCGCCACCAGTTCTTCAAAAATCAGACGCTGTTGTGCAGGATGTGAGCCTTGATTGAGCTGCAACATATTGGCATCGGTTGGTGGCTCATGGATGTAATGCAACGCCTCTTTCAGTTCGTAGCCATTACTATATTTGCTCGGCAATAATTCGGGCAGGTCATCACTGTGATGAGTGAGTGCCTGACGCACGTACTCACGTAATTTGGGTTGGGTCAGGCCTTCGGTACTTGGATAAATCGCCGTAAGCTGGGTTTTAGGCAGGGCAGTATGTTGCTGGATCACCTGAATTTCAGGATGATACATTTCCAGACCACGCGCACCAACGCGCACCTCACCAAAAATGCGCAGGCGTTGCCCCATTTTGATGCGATCCGTTAAGCCTTTATAGATATGATAGAAGCGTAAGGTGACCTTTCCGAAATCATCTTGAACCAGAGCGGCAAGGGATTTCTTTTTTCCAGGTGGGAAGTCTACAGAGCGAACCTCACCTTCAAGCAAATAACTTCGTCCAACGACCAGCTGATTCATTGGAATAATAGTGCTACGATCTTCATAGTCACGGGGAAGATGGAATAACAAATCATCCGTGCTAAAAATATGAAGCTTTTCTAAGAGGGTCGCTGCGGCAGCACCAACGCCTTGTAATTGCTGAACTGATGTCATCTCTGGTCAAAGGTGTGTATGCATATTTTATTTATTGGTTATGGTAAAACATCTCAGCGTGTCGCTAAACACTTATTTGAGCAAGGTCACCACATTAGCACAATAAGTCGCAGTGCAAAAACAGATTGTTACGCGACCCATTACATTCAGGATATCCAGCAACTTGATTTGACCAAGCTTCCTCCTATACAGATGGTGTACGTGCTGCTTGCTCCTGCTCAAAGCGGTATTGAAGCTTATCAGCAGACTTATGTCGACAGTGTTGAGCCTATCGCTCAGGCCTTAAAAGCGCACCCTGTTCAGCGCATCGTGATTGTATCTTCAACCCGCGTCTATGGTGAAAATGCAGGGGAGTGCATTGATGATGAGAGCGAGATTCAACCTGCTGATCCGCAAGGACATCTGCTTCGACGCATGGAGCTGATGTGGCAGCAGCATTATCCGCAACACAGCATTATTGTCCGCCCTACAGGAATATACGGAACTTCCATTTCCCGACTCAAAAAACTGGCTGAGCAAAGCTCGACTTATCCTACGGTTCATTTCAGTAATCGTATTCATATTGATGACTTGGCGAAATTTTTAGCGTTATTGGTTAATTTGGCTCAAGTCGAAGCAAGCTATATTGTCACCAATAATTTACCTATTCCGATGCATGAAATTCTGTTGTGGTTTCAACAGCAATTAAATTTAGCACCTTTAAAATTACTTTCAGAACAACAGACTGGCAAGCAAATATATGCCACACGATTGCCAAAAACCGGATTTAAATTTGACCATTTGATTTGCTTTAATGACTACGCTGCGGCTTTATCTGTCCATAGTAATGAAAAATAATTCGACTACACTGTAAAGAAAGCTTAAAGAGTTGGTATGGATTTTGAATCATAACTATCAACAGATTCCGGAAAGGAACTGCCTGAGTTGAGCACGAGGTTTGCTGTAGGGTGTAAAAGGGTGATCAATGAGAAAAATAATGTGCATGGGCCTGCTTGGATTAATAACAACAGCGAGTTGGGCGACTGAACAAAGCTGGTGTGTATTTGATCCATTGGGTACACAAGGGGATATTAGCCGCCGTTTACAGGATGTTCGTGCATACGCATTACAAAATCAGGTGCAGCTCAAGTTTAAAGTCTTTAAAAATGAAAAAGACGCAATACAATCCTTTGAGCAAAAACAATGTTCTGGTTTAGTGGCTTCAAATTTTAATACGCATCGCTATAACAATTTTATGGCGACAACGGGAGGAATTGGACTCATCCCGAATAATCGTGTGGTGCGCGCCTTTCTACAACTGTTAAATCATCCTAATGTTGAAAAACGGATGGTTGGTTCAGATTATGAAATGCTGGGGATGATTCCGATTGGAACGGCTTATATGATCATGAATACCCAGCAGATCAGTAAAGTGTCGCAGCTAAGAAATAAAACCATTGGGATTCTGGCCGATAATCCCCCACAGTTGGCTTTGGTGCAAAGTGTGGGTTCGAAGCCGATTTATGTCGATTTCTCTAATGCGGTGGACTCATTTAAGCGTAAAAAGATTGATATTCTGGCGGCCCCTGCTTATGGAATACTGCCGTATAACCTAAAAAAAGAATTTGGTGAGGCAACACAGGTGGTGAATTTTCCTGTGGCTTATTTTGCCATGAATATTGTGATTCGGCCTCAAGCTTATCCCGCTAGTTTTGGTCATCAGATACGCGCATGGTTTGTCAATAATAGCAATGTCTTGGCTGCACAGGCGATCCAGTGGGAAAATCATTTACCTGCTTATTACTGGGCGGATATCTCGGGTTATGAAAAGCAGGGATACGATGCTTTGGTGGCCAAGATTAGTAAACGTTATGTCGATGCAGGCTATTACGATGCGTACTTTGTCGAGTTGATTAATCGGCTGCGTTGTCAGGATGATCCTAAATATCTAGGCTGTCGCCGCTAACAGTGAAAGAAAAAGGCAACCGAAGTTGCCTTTTTTATGCTTATGCTTTCTTACGTTTTAGGCGACGTTTGGCTTGCTGTGATGCCATTGCTTCCAATGCCTCAGCCAGTTCTTCATCACTAAAAGTGGTGATGTGCTGTAGCATTTGTAAGGTGGTTTCATCCAGCACCAGTTGTGCCCCAGCTGCCATTTCACTGAAATTATCATCATATTCAATGAAGCCTTGCTCATTGTTTCGAATGTAATTTTGCTGTGTCAGGACTTTAATAAAGCTTTGGAATAGCGCTTTATCGAAGAACTCTGGCGAGTTGAATTCATACAGCACAGACAGGCGTTGACCAAGTAAATGGCTTAGTTCTTCCACTTGTTTGGTTGAGATATTACCTGAACCACGTTGTGTAATCAGTGCTAGCGTCATGTAGTAACGTTCTAGGCTCTGTTTCACTGGCATTGCCAATGTAACCAGTTTTTGATGTTCTTCGCTGTTTGGTGTTGGGCTAAACAGGTTGCCATCGTTATCCTGGAAAATCAGGCCAATCTTCACCAATGCGTCGATATAGCTATCAATCTTTTGCTGTAAATCACTCACTTGCCATTTCATGAACAGTTCAGCTTTCAAGAATGGATATAAGGTGCGAATCACGTTGCTTAAATCATTCTTGTGAATTTTTCCGTTGTGCTCAACCAGAGAAGCGACCAGTGACGGTAATACAAAGGCATGTAGGATGTTATTACGGAAGTAAGTCAGCAAGACTGCTTGGTTATCTTCAATCGCAATAATATCGCCTAATACATGTTGTACGCGTTTAATCAGTTTTAGCTTGAGACCATAGGCAACGATTTCTTTACCTGATAATGAAGTCACTTGAGTGCGTTCATCATAAGGTTGCTGAGTTGCCAAATCACGATAGATGTCGAGTTGTTTTGCACAGATCTCTTCATCCAAAGTGTGTTTTGGTGTTGCAAGCAAGATTAAAGAAAGCAAGGAAACTGGATTGATTACCACAGCACGGTTGATATTTTCCAGAATCAGATGCGCTGAGTCTGCAACGACCGTTGAAATCTCGGTAGAGCTTGGTACGTCAGTCGGGTTTTGCTCGATATTATTCTGCTTCAGAATGTCATTCAGGAACACAGGTTCGCCGAAGTTCACATGAACTTTACCGAAGATGCGTTCAATTTTGCGTAAGGTTCTTACAATACCAAAAATTGATTCGGCTTCTTTCGGCTTACCTTGCATTTCACCGACATAGGTTGAGCCTTCCATCAGACGCTCATAACCGATATAGGTGGGTACAAATACGATTGGTTTGGCAGGGCCACGTAAATGCCCTTGAATGGTCATCGCCAACATACCTGTTTTCGGTGGTAATAAACGCCCTGTACGTGAACGACCACCTTCAATGAAGTATTCGATTGGGGTGTTGCGCGATAAGATGCTGTATAAATATTCTTTAAATACAGATGTATAAAGTGCATTGCCACGGAAAGAGCGACGAATAAAGAATGCACCACCACCACGTAATAACTGGCCTACAAATGGTAAGTTGAGGTTATCACCTGCTGCGATATACGGAATCATCAAGCCGCGTTTATAAATCACGTATGACAATAATAAATAGTCGATATGGCTACGGTGGCAAGGGGTGTAAACGATTTCGTAGTCTTTTGCTAGTTCACGAACCGTACTGAAGTTATGGACTTCAACGCCGTCATAGAGCTGTGTCCATAAACGGGTTAAGGCCATATCGGCAAAACGGACTGCAGATGCCGAGTAATCAGAGACGATTTCATTGACATAGCCAATTGCACGACGTTCTGCTTCGAGCATGCTGATTTTATGCTGAATGCTTTCACGACGAATCGCATCTTGCACTTCAGGTGACTTGATTACCGATTGCATCACATTACGGCGATCTGATAAATCGGGGCCGAGAACTACTTCACGCTGTTGATCGAGGTAAGTGTCTAGTGAGCTGGCAATATAGGTGGCTGGTGAAACATTCGGATGATTGGTCTTGGCATAGTCAACCAGTTCACGTAGCGATTGCGGCTCATGAAACTCTAAATAAGATTGTCGTCCATGTAGACCAATATTCATCAACTGTTTGACTGTACCCGGGGTTGCCCATGTATCAGAGAATAAAAGTTTGAACCAGGAATCTTCTTTATCTGGCGAACGTCCCCAAAGTACCGTAACAGGCACCAGTTGAATATCAACATCAGGATGTTGTTCAAGTGCTTCAACAAGTTGTAATAGGCGAGGAGGGAAGGTTTGCGTATTAAAGAAATTATTTTCGTTGTGATGTAAAAACAGGACTGAGTTTTTTTCTTGATATGATCCAAAACTCAACGGATCCAGTGCCGGTTTTAAATTGAGGCGACGGGTTTCACCATCGACCACCAATGCGTTACTACGCGAATAATTCTGTAAAACATAGCAAACTAACTTATTTGATTCTGTTGTATTTTGCTCTGCTGTGGTGGATTCTGTAGGAACTTCACCAAGAACATGTGGGGTTACCACAAGGTCAAGTAACTTACTCGAAAGTTGGCGATACATTTGACCAAATCCAGTCTTGGACATTACAAACTCCTAAATCATAATCCTGGCATCGATTCATGATGAACACGACATTCTGCGGTATTCTTACATAAAACGGTATGTTATTTTCTGACAAAATATAGCGTATTTGGTAGATTTTATCGTTAAAAATCGTATTTTTAGCAGTTATAAATACGATTAACGTGACGGATGAATCATTTTATCCTGACCATTGTCATTTGAATTTGTGGCACAATCAAAATTATCAACCCTGAAAGGATTGGTTGATCTCTCCCCATTGATGTTGGAAGAATATTACATGAATGCGTTAACTCAAGAATTGGTTGAACTTTTGACTCTGGAAAAGCTGGAACAGCATATTTTCCGAGGCAATAGCCGCAATTTGGTAGGCAAACGGGTATTCGGCGGACAGGTTCTTGGACAGGCCTTGAGAGCAGCGTCATATACGACGGATCGTCCGGCACACTCTTTACATGCCTATTTCCTGTACGGGGGCGATGTCAATGCACCGATTATCTATGAAGTCGACCCACTTCGTGATGGTAAGAGTTTTGCCAGCCGACAGGTGCGTGCCATTCAACATGGACGTACTATTTTTTCTGCGATGGTATCTTTTGCCTATCCAGAAGAAGGGTTGAACTATCAGCACAAAGAGCCAGAATATCCTGCGCCTGAAACATTAAAGTCAGAAAATGAACTGAAAGAAAGTCTGATTAATTTCGTGCCTGAAAATGTGCGTGCCAGCTTTATGCGTGAACGTCATGTCGAGATTCGTCCAACGCAGTTAATCAATCCATTTCAGCCTCAACCTGAAGCTCCATTTTATGCGCACTATATTCGTACCCACGGTACGATTCCGAAAGATCTGGATGAAATCTCATTACATCAGGCAATTGTTGCGTTCTATTCGGACTTTACTTTGATGACGACGGCATTGCGTCCACACGGTTTATCTTGGATTTCTCCGAATCTGCAATGTGCCAGTATTGATCACACCATTTATTTCCATCGTCCGTTACGTGCTGATGAATGGATGCTCTACGATATGGAGGCAACAGTGAGTGCTAGTTCTCGCGGTCTGAACTTTGGGCGGATGTGGCAAAATGGTCAGTTGGTGTGTAGTACTGTCCAAGAAGGTTTGATTCGGCTCAGAGAAATCGAAACTCAATAAAAATAAGCCCATAATAAAGCCATCATTATGATGGCTTTTTTAGCATAAGGCTGACAAAAAATTGCTCGATTCTTCAACATGAGCATGCCATAGTAAGGTGAAGTTAAAGAGCTTTATCAATCACAATGAATTTAAATACACAGATTTTGATTGCAGCCGTGCTCGGTGTAGCATTTGGTTTTCTGCTGATTGCTTATCCGCAAACGGCATTTGTTGACTACAGTCTATATGGTCTTGGTGTCTTAAGTAGTATCTTTATTGGCTTGCTGAAAATGCTACTGATCCCATTGATCTTTAGTTCAATTGTGGTGGGTGTTTCCAATTTACAGGCAGGCGGTCAATTTGGTCGGGTCTGGAAAATTACAGCGTTGAGTTGTTTTACCACCACGACTTTGGCTTTGATTTTAGGGATCAGTTGTGCGCATTTGTTTGATGTGGGCAAAGGTGTCGATATCCAGTTGTTTCAGGCTGCCATGGATAATCATCAAACACCCGATACCTTAACGCCGTCCAGCTTTTTCACCACTTTTATTCAAAATACCTTAATTAATCCCTTCAAAGCATTCAGCGAAGGCAATGTACTTGCGGTGGTGGTATTTGCTTTATTCCTTGGCGTGGCCTTGGTCAAGGGCGGGGAACGTTTTGTTTTAGTCCGTAATATTAGCCAGCAATTTTTTGACATCATGATGATGCTGGTAGGCTGGGTAATGAAGCTTGCGCCGATTGGTATTTTTGCGTTATTGGCGAAGTTGATTGCGACAGAAGATCTGTCCGTACTCAGTCGTCTGGTCGAGTTTGCTGCGGTGGTGACAGGGACAACCATTTTTCATGGAGTGGTGGTGTTGCCTGCCTTACTCTGGATCTTCGGGCGCATGAATCCGATCACCTTTTTCAGAGGTGCGAGAACCGCATTGGTCACCGCATTTGCGACTAGCTCAAGTTCTGCGACCATGCCATTGAGTATGAAATGTGCTCAGGAAAATCTGGGAGTGCGACCACAAACCGCAGGTTTCGTGATTCCATTAGGTACGCAGTTAAATATGGATGGTACGGCACTCTATGAGGCAGCTGCGGCTTTATTTATTGCGAATCTGATGGGACTGGATCTAAGTTTAACTCAGCAAGTTATCGTTTGTTTAACCGCGATGATTGCTTCATTGGGCGCACCGGGTATTCCAAGTGCAGGCATGGTCACCATGATCATGGTATTACAATCTGTGGGACTACCCGCCGAAGCGATTGCGATTTTACTGCCGATCGACCGTGTCTTAGATACCGTACGTACGGTGGTCAATGTACAGGGTGACATGATGATCAGTGTGGTGGTAGATCGTTATGCCAAACAGGCAGAGGCTGAAGCAGGCTAAGCTGAATTGGAATAAAAAAAGCAGGAGATCACTCCTGCTTTTTTTGTCTTTAAAGTTTAAGCGGCTTGTTGTAAAGCACGTTTTGCGGCTGGTGAATTGTTTAAGTAATTCACGGCATCTTGAGTATTACCTTCCTTAACAGGGTCGTACCACGGCATTAAATAATCCAATTGCTGTGCCACTAACCATGCTGGACCCGGCAAAATTTTAGAATCTTTTAATGCTATCTTCGACCATTCAATCCAGATCCATGGCTTGAACACACTTGGCTTCTTATCTGCGAAACGTGGATCCTGACTCATGATATGTGCTGCGCCGTCGACCCAGAGTCCTAAAACGCCCGCAATGACTGCAACACTGAGGTAGTAACGTGCGATATAACTACCACCTAAATGACGGTAAAGATCAAAGGCAACGGTACGATGTTCAATTTCTTCCGACCCATGCCATTTAATCAAATCAAGCATTTCAGGATCGGCGCCCAGTTCTTCCCAGCGTTTGTTGTAAAGCGCATATTTACCTAATACACAAGTCATGTGCTCAACGGTGGCAATCACTCCGAGACGGAATAAATCCCATTGATGATCAAGTGCTTTTGGAATTTCTTTACCAAAAGGTTTATCTGCCAAAGCTTTGGTGAATAAGAAATCCATGATGTCGAGATTGCGCTGAATATCGATATTGCGTTGGCTGAGATATTCCTTGTTGGCAGAGGTGTGCGCAACGGCATGCATGGCTTCTTGACGAATAAATGCCTGCACATCCTGTTTTAGTTTTTCATCGGTAATTTCAGGGAGGACTTTGTTATATAAACGGCAAAACCAAAATTCACCAGCAGGTAGAATATTGTTAATTTCATTAATAAAATAGCTGGCAAAAGGCTGGTTTGGAATCCAATCCACTGGTGTATTTTCCCAATCAAATTTAACTTTGCGCGGGAGGATTTTATAGTCAATCGAAGAACCAAGTTTGTTCTTCACAAATGATAGTAATTTCATTGTTGTTTAGTCCTAATCGATAGTGCAATGAACCAACACTAAGCAGTATATGTAAACTACCTAGTGTTTGTGTTTAGCAATTCGGGACAATTAAAAATTATTTAATGCATCAAGTTGCATAAAATGCATTTTTTATTCTTCTACGTCAGTTTCTGAGGCTTCAGGAATCTGATCGAGGTCAAATTCAGTTGGTTGATCGAGGGTGAAATTCAAGCGACCTGCCATCACACTGGCCAGTTCTTCTAAGCCGATTCGGTTCAATGACGAGAACAGCTGAATTGAGAAATCAAGCTTCATCTTTTTCAACTGCTGTTTAACTTCTAACAGCACTTTGTTGGCAGGGCCACGGTTCAGTTTATCCGCTTTGGTCAACAGGATATGCACGAATAAGTGACGTGAATGTGCCCATTCCAGCATCATCAAGTCAAAATGTTGCAATGGATGACGAATATCCATTAATAACACTAGACCTTGTAAGCTTTTACGATGGATCAGATAGTTTTCTAGTTCTTTCTGCCACACGATTTTCATAGCTTCTGGAACAGCCGCATAACCATAACCTGGTAAATCGACCAGACGCTGATCAGGGTTACCTAAACTAAAAAAGTTGATCATTTGAGTACGACCAGGTTTTTTAGAAGCACGTGCGAGCTGCTTTTGATTGGTTAAGGTGTTGATGGCACTGGATTTACCTGCATTAGAACGACCAGCAAATGCAATTTCATAGCCTGTATCTTCTACGCATAAAGACAGTTTTGGCGCACTCATCAAAAATTCAGCTTGGCGTAACCAAGTGAGAGACTGTACTGCATATTCAGTCACTGCAGGGTCAGCTTTTTTCTCATAACTGATTTTTTGTTTGGGAGCGAGTTTGGCTTTGGTGTCTTTGGATTTTTCACTGCGACGCATAGAAGCTTACTTTTGAATTGAAATAGCAACGACCATTATAAAGGATGTGACGGCTTCGTGCGAATCTTGATGTTGAAGTGCTTATTAAGCTTTCTGTGACAACTCTAAAAAGTTAATCTCTGAATGGATCGGAGAAGGAACAATACCGTGCTGAACCACTTCACCGAGCGTATATTGATTCAGACTTTGATAAAAGCTTTCTAGTGCCTGATCTAAAATACCTTTGAGACCGCAATGGGAGCGTAATACGCAGGGCGGGGTATTGCACTCAACAATTTGATGGCTACCTTGCAAGGTTCGGACAATCTCACCTAACTTCAAGTTCTTGGCTTCAGGGTTTAGGCGAAGACCGCCTCCTTTACCACGAATGGTCACAATCCATTGCTGTTTGCCCATGAAGTGAACCACTTTCACCAGATGATTTTGTGACACATGTAAGTCCTGCGCGATATCTGCAATCGTATACGGTACATCACTCGGGCGAGCGACATACATCAGGATTCTGAGTGCATAATCTGTAAACTTATTAAGTTGCATGTGGTTTCGCTCAATCTGGAGCAATAAATAGAAAAGGCTAGTCTATCACAGGCTAGCCTTATACAAAATGTGGTGTAAATTAGCTGAGCTTAACGCCACCTGTACCAAAGGCTTCGCTGTGAATATTTTCAGCAGGGATGCCGCGTGCTACCAGTGCCTTGTGTTGCTCTGCCATAAATGGCATCGGGCCGCATAAATAGTAATCGGCATTGACTGGTAATAACGCTGCATCTAAGGTGCTGAGGTCTAAACGACCAGCGGCATCATAATCTTCACCGAGCACATCTGCTGCATGTGGAAATTCATAAGCAGTGAATGTACTCAAACGTGGAAACTTGCTTTTCAATTCATGAATATGCTTCTTCATCGCATGGACTTGGCTACTACGACATGCATGAATAAAGCTGACAGGCTGCGGCATATCTAAAGTCACCAATTGATTCAGCATCGCAATCATTGGAGTTAAGCCGACACCACCACTGATAAATACATTGCGTTTGTTACTGTCGATTAAATAGAAGTTTCCTGTCGGTGCAGACACTTCAATTTCTGAACCTTCAGCTAAACCATGTAATGTGCTTGATACCCAACCACCAGCAAGTTCACCTTTTTCATCTTCACGTTTCACCGAGATACGTAGGTAATCTGCCTGTGGACTAGTTGAAAGTGTGTATTGGCGAGGTTGTCTTAAATTAAGCTCAGGTACGAACACACGAACTGAAATATATTGGCCTGCTTCATATTTTGGTAATTCCCCACCATCAACAGGCGCAAGGTAGAAAGAGGTAATTTCGTCACTTTCTACGACTTTCTTGGCGATTTTGAAATTACGCCAGCCTAACCAGCTACCTTTGGTTTGTTGATGTTGGTCATAAATTGCTTTTTCAGTACTGATAAATAAATCAGCCAATTGACCATAAGCCGCAGCCCATGCACCAATTAATGGATCTTCCATTGAAATATTCAGTACTTCACTAATGGAATGCAGCAGGTTTTCACCCACGATGCCGTAATCTGGTGACTGAATATTTAAGCTGACATGTTTATGCGCAATCAGTTCAACCACAGGTAAAAGTACGGAAGGATCTTCAATATTCTCCGCATAAGCTAAAACCGCCCCCGCAAGCGCCTGTGCCTGTGCACCACTGCGCTGATGTCCCATGTTAAAGGTTTCTTTTAAATCAGGGTTGTTGCCCAACATGCGGTTATAAAAGTATCCAGTCAGCGCTACGCCGTTTTCACGAAGAACTGGAACTGTTGCTTTAACAAGGTCAATTTGCTGCGGAGTCATAGGAGATCTCTCTTGGCTATCATTTATAAGATGTATTTAAAATATACCTTTAAAAATAGATTTGCAATGCTAAATTAAATAAAAGCCATAAAAAAATTAAGGGATAATAAATTATCCCTTAATTTTCAATTGAGTATTGTTTTATTTTTTGCCGAAGAGGGAGCCGAGTAGACCACGCACAATTTTCTGTCCAGTACTACCACCTAGACTACGCGCGGCACTTTTGGCAAATGTTCCTACGATATCCTGTGTCAGCTTCTCACGGTCACGTTGTGCTTTTTCAGCAGCTTTTTGCTGTTCACGGGCAAAACGTTCTTGCTCTTTGGCTTGTTGCTTGGCGAGCGCTTCCTGTTCTTTGCTTTGTTGTTGTGCTAGATCATCGGCTTCTTTTTGCTGGGATTGTTGCAATACTTTCTTTTGCAGCATTTCATAGGCACTATCCCGATCTACCGCTTGATCGTAAACACCAGCGACAATGCTTTGTGAAATGATCACTTGGCGTTCTTCGGGACTAATCGGCGTAAATGATGAGTAGGGCGGCATGACCCAGCCACGCTCTACGATTTGTGGTGTGCCTTGTTCATCTAGACAGCTAATTAATGCTTCACCAACTGCGAGTTCGGTAATGGCTTGATCAACTTTAAACTCAGGATTGGCGCGGAAGGTGTCTGCAGCAGTTTTGACAGCTTTCTGGTCTTTAGGGGTAAAAGCACGTAAAGCATGTTGTATACGATTTCCGAGTTGCCCTAAAACGCTTTCAGGTAGATCCAGCGGGTTTTGAGTAATAAAGTAAATCCCGACACCTTTAGAACGGATCAAGCGAACCACTTGTTCAATTTTTTGTTGTAAAGCTGGACTGGCATTGTCAAATAACAGATGAGCTTCATCAAAGAAGAATACCAGTTTTGGTTTATCCATATCGCCGACTTCTGGTAGTTGTTCGAACAGTTCCGACATCATCCAGAGTAAGAAAGTGGCATACAGCTTCGGCGTATTCATTAGCTTGTCAGCAGCTAAGATATTGATATAGCCATGTCCATTGGTATCGGTCTGAATGAAATCGAGGATATTTAGACTGGGTTCACCAAAGAACTGTTCTCCACCTTGATCGCCTAAGGCCAGTAAATTACGTTGAATTGCGCCTAGACTGGCAGGAGAGAGATTGCCATATTCAGCTTTTAGTTCAGCAGCATTTTCACTGACGTAGGTCAGCATTGCTTTTAGATCTTTAAAATCGATCAGCAGTAAGCCCTGATCATCAGCAACACGGAACACGGCCGAAAGGACACCTTCTTGTGTGTCGTTCAGATTAAGCATTTGCGCCAGCAGCAAAGGGCCGATTTCTGAAATCGTGGTGCGGATCGCGTGGCCTTGCTGAGCAAATAAATCCCAGAAAATGACAGGAGAAGCGGCAAATGGGACGGGTTCAAGTTGTAAGTTTTTCAGTCGTTCATCAAATTTAGGATTACTCTCGCCAGCTTTGGCAAGGCTAGAGACATCGCCTTTGGCATCGGCGAGGAAGACGGGTACACCGAGTCTGGAAAAGCTTTCTGCCAGTACTTTTAAAGTAACGGTTTTCCCCGTACCTGTTGCACCAGCAATCAAGCCATGTCGGTTTGCAAATTTAGAATGCAAAACAATATCTTGTGTTGTATCTGTGGTTTTTTTAGCAATAACGATTGGTGTACTCATTCTTCACCTGTTTTTTTGATCTCAATCGAGCTGTTTTAATGCGTTTTGAATATCTTGGATTAAATCTTCTGGATGTTCTAGTCCTATACAGAAGCGCACCAATAAACCTTGTTGTAAATGTGTATTTTTCAGCGAACGCATCTGCTTTAAATCATAGAGCATGGCTAGGCTGACTGGGCCACCCCAGCTAAATCCAAGTTTAAACAATTTCAAGTTATCACAGAATTGTCGAACCGCCGTCAAGTCATAATTAGCTTTAAAAATGACGCTGACCAAACCTGCGCTTTTGCCTGTGGTACAAATATCTGACCAGAACGAATGACCTGCTGAATCTGGTGAGCTTGGATGCAAAACCTGACTAAATTGAGGCTGTTGTTTGAGCCATTCTAGTAATACACGGGCGCTTTGTGCTTGCTGTTCATAGCGGAGCGACATGTGAGCCAGACTACGCTGAATCTGAGCAGTATCATCGCCTGATACAGAGATCCCTTGAATGGCATGCATGCGATAGAGTTTGTGATGCAACTGTTGATCACGGGTCACGACTGAACCCATGAGAATATCGCCACCGCCGCTTGGGTATTTGGTGAGTGCATGTACGGTGATGTCGACCGCTAAATGTTCATCGGAGAAATCGAAAGCATTAAAAGCAAGTCCTGCACCCCATGTGTTATCCAATGCAGTCAGTACATTGGCTTGTTGGGCTTTCTTGACCAGATTTTTGAGATCGGGAAATTCTAAGGTGACTGAGCCAGCTGCTTCGAGCCAGATTAATTTGGCTTTCTCTGTGGGTTGAAAGCTGGCTGCATCAATTGGATTATAAATTTTTACGCTGATGCCGTACCGGTCTTGCAGATTATTCAAATGTTCAAGGTTAGGGCTATAGATATTGTCGGCGACCCAAACCTCATCACCAGTGCTTAGAAATGTACTGTTCACCAGATTAATTGCAGATAAGCCGCTGGGTGCAAGCAGGCAATAATTTCCGCCTTCAATTTTTGCAATATTGTCCCCTAATGTAAAAGTAGTTGGGGTGCCGTGTGTGCCATAACTATAGTCATAGGTATCGGTCCAGTGGCGATCAAAAAGGTGCGCTGTTGTTTTAAAAATAATCGTAGATGCACGAAATAGGGGAGGCTGGATGGTTTCTATGTATTGAGGGGCTTTACGTGGTGCATGAATGAGATCAGTTTGTGCTTTATTGTGAGTTGTCATAGGGCAAAATTAAATCAATAGAATGCGTCTCAGGTTAAGAGAAAATGATAAAAGCTGCTAGTGCTTTGCTGCTTTTGTACAGAATCGGTACAGATTCAGGTCATCAATAAAAACTGGCTTTATTTTTGCTAAGACTAATCATCATTCTAACGATAATAGGTTTTCGCGCATGAAGTCGCATTTAAGAGTGCATTATTTTCAGCACATCGCTGGCGAAGGTTTTGGCAGTTGCTATGACTTTTTAAAAGCACATCACGCAAAAATTACAGCAACAGAATTTTTTGCATTACCTGTAGATTTACCTTTAGAGCTTGAAGCGCTGCCACGCGTAGATGAAGTTGATCTCTTGATTATTATGGGGGGAACGATGAGCGTGAATGATGAGGCGAATTATCCCTGGTTAAAATTAGAAAAAAGGTGGCTAAGACGTTATCTGGCTGCGGGAAAACCTGCTATTGGGTTGTGTCTGGGTGGACAATTGATTGCGAATGCCTTGGGTGCAGCAGTCAGTCGTAATCCTGATCAGGAGCTTGGCTGGATGGATGTAGGGCGTGCTTCACACATTCCAGAGCAATGTTTCCAGATACCAGAACAATTGAATATTTTACAGTGGCATAGTGAAACGTTTGAAATTCCCAAAGGCGCAATACGTCTAGCGGAAAATAAGGTGTGTTTAAATCAGATGTATCAAATTGGACGCAATGTATTGGGATTTCAGTTTCATCCAGAGATGACACCACACGCCTTGGCTCTGTTGATTGAGGGAGAGGAAGAGATGGCTGTTTTTAATGGAAGGTATGTACAGCCCATTGCTGAATTAAAAAGAAGCTTGAAAAGTAAATTTGAGCAGGGAAATCGTTTACTCAATCAGGCGATTGATTATGTGGTGAGTGCTTGAGCTGACAAAATGCTTAAAAAATGAAAAGAAGAATTGCATAAGACTTAAACAATCGTTATAATGGGCGACCCTCAAATGGAGGGCGTTTACTACGAAGAAAGTAGTCAACGCATTACAGTCGTGGCATCGATCACGACCATAGTGATTTTCACTGCCCTTGACACTTACCAAAAAGGTGAGGTGCGTCATGGGTGATTCTTTATATATTTGGCTTGGAGTTTACTGGTATGTCTAACCAGAGAATTCGTATCCGTTTGAAGTCTTTTGATCATCGTCTGATTGATCAATCTGCTCAAGAGATCGTAGAAACCGCTAAGCGTACTGGCGCACAAGTGTGTGGTCCAATTCCGATGCCTACTCGCATCGAACGCTTCAACGTTCTTACTTCACCACACGTCAACAAAGACGCTCGTGATCAGTACGAAATCCGCACTTATAAACGTTTGATCGACATCGTTCAACCAACAGATAAAACTGTTGATGCATTGATGAAGTTAGATCTTGCTGCTGGTGTTGATGTTCAGATCGCTTTGGGTTAAGGCTTTCGGTTGATTAACTTTTAAGTTAATTAGGCCGCTTTATTAGAGGTTTATGCACATGGCTATTGGTTTAGTCGGTCGCAAATGTGGTATGACTCGCGTCTTTACGGATGCTGGTGTATCTGTACCTGTTACAGTTATCGAAGTCGATCCAAACCGCATTACGCAAATCAAAACACTTGAAACTGATGGTTATCAAGCAATTCAAGTAACTACTGGTGAACGTCGCGAATCGCGCGTAACTAACGCTCAGAAAGGTCACTTCGCGAAAGCTGGTGTTGCTGCTGGTCGTTTAGTTAAAGAGTTCCGTGTTACTGAAGCTGAGCTTGAAGGCCGTGAAGTTGGTGCTTCTATCGGTGTTGATTTGTTCACAGTTGGTCAAATTGTTGACGTAACTGGTCAATCAAAAGGTAAAGGTTTCCAAGGTGGTGTTAAGCGTTGGAATTTCCGTACGCAAGATGCTACTCATGGTAACTCTGTATCTCACCGTGTATTAGGTTCTACAGGTCAAAACCAGACTCCTGGTCGCGTGTTCAAAGGCAAGAAAATGGCTGGTCACTTAGGTGACGAACGCGTAACAGTTCAAGGTCTTGAAATCGTATCTATTGACGCTGAACGTTCTGTTTTAGTTGTTAAGGGTGCTATTCCTGGTTCAACTGGCGGTGACGTTGTTGTACGTCCTACCATCAAGGCCTGAGGGGAAATACTGTGAATTTAAAAACTGTTTCCGGCTCTGCTGTTGAATTGTCTGAAGTTGCTTTCGGACGTGAATTTAACGAAGCTCTTGTACACCAAGTTGTTACAGCTTACTTAGCTGGTGGTCGTCAAGGTACTCGTGCTCACAAATCACGTGCAGATGTTTCTGGCGGTGGTAAAAAACCATTCCGTCAAAAAGGTACTGGTCGCGCTCGTGCGGGTTCTATTCGTAGCCCTATCTGGGTTGGTGGTGGTAAAACTTTTGCTGCTCGCCCACAAGATTGGTCTCAAAAAGTAAACCGTAAGATGTACCGCGGTGCAATGCAATGTATCTTAGCTGAACTTGTTCGCCAAGATCGTCTTGTATTAGTTGAAGAGTTTGCTGTTGCAGCTCCAAAAACTAAAGAATTGCTTGCAAAGCTTACTGACTTGAATGCAACTCGCGCATTGATCATTACAGATGCTGTAGATGAGAACTTGTATCTCGCAGCTCGCAACCTTCCACACGTTGATGTGGTTGATGCTACTGCTATTGATCCTGTTAGCTTGATCGCATTTGATAAAGTTGTAATGTCTGTAGCTGCTGCTAAGAAAATTGAGGTAGAACTCGGATGAACAACGAACGTATCTATCAAGTCCTATTAGGACCAGTATTCTCAGAAAAAGCACAAGTTTTAGGTGATACTGCTGGTGTTCAAGTGTTCAAAGTTGCATTAAATGCAAACAAACTTGAAATCAAGAAAGCAGTTGAGCAGCTCTTCGGTGTTGAAGTTGTAAAAATCAATACAACGATCACTAAAGGTAAAACAAAACGCTTTGGTAAAACATTAGGACGTCGTTCTGATGTGAAAAAAGCATACGTCACCCTGAAAGCTGGCCAAGATGTAGAAATGGCTGACTTGGGCGATACCGCTGAAAACGCAGCGGAATAAGGACGAGAATTATGCCAATTCAAAAATGTAAGCCAACGTCTCCAGGACGTCGCTTTGTAGAGAAAGTGGTTCATGACCACCTTCACAAAGGCGCTCCTTATGCACCGTTGGTAGAAGCTAAAAAACGTACTGGTGGTCGTAATAACAATGGTCACATCACTACACGTCACGTGGGTGGTGGTCATAAGCAAAACTACCGTATTGTTGACTTTAAACGTAACAAAGATGGTATTCCAGCGACTGTAGAGCGCATCGAATACGATCCTAACCGTACAGCTCATATTGCTTTATTGAAATATGCTGACGGTGAACGTCGCTACATCATTGCACCTAAAGGCTTACGTGCTGGTGATAAAGTTCAATCTGGTAACGATGCTCCAATTCGTCCAGGTAACTGCTTACCACTTCGTAACATGCCAATCGGTTCTACACTTCACAACCTTGAACTTAAAATCGGTAAAGGTGCTCAATTAGCACGTTCTGCTGGTACTTCAGTTCAGTTGTTGGGTCGTGATGGTTCTTACGCTATCGTTCGTTTACGTTCTGGTGAAATGCGTAAAGTCCATGTTGAATGTCGTGCTGTAATTGGTGAAGTTTCTAACCAAGAAAGCAACCTTCGTTCATTGGGTAAAGCTGGTGCTGCGCGCTGGCGTGGTATTCGTCCTACCGTTCGTGGTATGGCGATGAACCCAGTAGATCACCCGCACGGTGGTGGTGAAGGGCGTAGTAAAGGTATTCAACCTGTAAGCCCATGGGGTCAAAAAGCTAAAGGGTACAAGACACGTACCAACAAGCGTACGACTAAGATGATTATTCGCGACCGTCGCGTCAAGTAAGGGAATCTGAATAATGCCTCGTTCATTAAAAAAAGGTCCATTCGTCGACGCACATTTGTTCGCTAAGGTTGAAGCTGCTGTAGCTGCTAACAACCGTAAGCCGATCAAAACTTGGTCACGTCGTTCAATGATCCTTCCAGACTTTGTTGGTTTAACAATTTCTGTTCACAATGGCCGTAACCACGTTCCAGTAATTGTTACTGAACACATGGTTGGTCATAAATTGGGTGAATTCGCGCCAACTCGTACCTATCGTGGTCACGGTGTTGATAAGAAGTCTAAACGTTAATAGGTGCTATGATGGAAGTAACTGCTAAATTACGCGGTGCCGCTATCTCGGCACAAAAAGCACGTTTAGTTGCTGATTTGATCCGTGGTAAGTCGGTTGCACGTGCGATAGACATTTTAAACTTCAGCAACAAGAAAGCAGCTGTGCTCGTTAAAAAAGCACTTGAATCTGCAATCGCGAATGCTGAACACAACAACAGCTTAGATGTTGATGACCTTAAAGTAACTACGATTTACGTTGATGAAGGCATGAGCCTTAAACGTATCATGCCACGTGCTAAAGGCCGTGCAGATCGTATTACTAAGCGTACTTGTCACATCACCGTTAAGGTAGGGGTTTGATATGGGTCAGAAGGTTCATCCAATCGGTATCCGCCTAGGTGTTGTGAAACGCCATAACGCTAACTGGTATGCGAATCCGAAGCAATACGCTGAATACTTGCTTAAAGATCTTCAAGTTCGTGAGTTTTTAATCAAAAAACTTAAAAACGCGATGATCAGCAATATTCTTATCGAACGTCCTACAGGCGCTGCTAAAGTAACTATTAGCACTGCTCGTCCTGGTATCGTTATCGGTAAAAAAGGCGAAGACATTGAAAAATTACAGCGCGAACTCACCAATATTATGGGTGTTCCAGCTCAAGTTAGCATCAATGAAATTGATCGCCCTGACTTGGACGCACGTTTAGTTGCTGAAGCAATTGCTTCTCAATTAGAAAAGCGTGTTATGTTCCGTCGTGCTATGAAGCGTGCGGTTCAAAACACAATGCGTGCTGGCGCTAAAGGTATCAAAGTTGAAGTTTCTGGCCGTTTAGGTGGTGCAGAGATCGCTCGTACTGAGTGGTATCGTGAAGGTCGTGTACCTTTGCATACACTTCGTGCTGACATCGACTATGCAACTATGCGCGCAGAAACAACATACGGTACGATCGGTGTTAAAGTTTGGATTTTCCGTGGTGAGATCTTAGGTGGCATGAAACAAGTCATGAACCCTGCTCCTGCTGAAGAGCGTCCAGCTAAACGCGGTCGTGGTCGTGGTGAAGGTCAAGAGCGTCGTGGTCGTCGCGGTGACCGTGCTGCTGACAAGGGAGAATAATCCATGTTGCAACCTAAACGTACCAAATTCCGTAAAGTGCACAAAGGCCGTAACACTGGTCTAGCGCATCGTGGTAGTACAGTATCATTTGGTTCGATTGCAATTAAAGCAACTGAACGTGGTCGTATGACTGCGCGTCAGATTGAAGCTGCACGTCGTACCATTAGCCGTCGTATCAAACGTGGTGGTAAAATCTTCATCCGCGTATTCCCAGACAAACCAATTACCGAAAAACCATTAGAAGTTCGTATGGGTAAAGGTAAAGGTAGCGTGGAATACTGGGTTTGTCAGATCCAGCCAGGTAAGATCCTGTACGAAATTGAAGGTGTTAGCGATGAGTTAGCGCGTGAAGCTTTTGCTTTAGCTGCTGCTAAACTCCCGTTTAAAACCACTATCGTGACTCGGACGGTGATGTAATGAAAACTAAAGATCTACGTGAAAAGTCGGTAGAAGAGTTGAAAGCTTTGCTTGATGAGCAACAGCTTAACCAATTCCGTCTTCGTATGGCGAAAGCAACTGGTCAACTAGGCAAATCGCATGAAGTGCAAATTGCTCGTAAGACAATTGCTCGTATTAAGACACTCCTTACCGAAAAACAGGGGAACGGACAATGAGTGAAAAAACAGTCCGCACGTTAACCGGCAAAGTCGTAAGCGACAAAATGGACAAGTCTATTGTTGTGCTTATTGAACGCCGCGTTCAACACCCGTTGTATGGCAAATCAATCCGCCGTTCAACTAAATTACACGCTCATGATGAGAACAATGTTGCTAAATTAGGCGACTTGGTAACCATCAAAGAAAGCCGCCCAATTTCTAAAACTAAAGCTTGGACTTTAGTGGAAGTAGTTGAAGCTGCTGCTGAGTAATTAGACGTTCTTGTTGCATCATCGGACAATTTCGAGTACTCTTTGAGCCTTTCGAAATTGTGACCGGTGATGCTCGGTTTTGGAGTAGGGCAATGATTCAAACCGAAAGTATGCTCGACGTAGCAGACAACAGTGGTGCACGCCGCGTACAATGTATTAAAGTACTTGGTGGTTCACACCGTCGTTATGCTTCAGTTGGCGACATTATTAAAGTTACTGTAAAAGAAGCAATCCCACGCGCACGTGTTAAAAAAGGTGACGTGATGAATGCTGTAGTTGTTCGTACAAAGTTCGGCATCCGTCGTCCAGACGGTTCAGTTATTCGTTTCGACGATAACGCAGCTGTTATTTTGAACAACAACAAAGCTCCGATTGCTACTCGTATCTTCGGACCAGTGACTCGTGAACTTCGTACTGAACAGTTCATGAAAATCATTTCATTGGCTCCTGAAGTTCTATAAGAGGCAATCATGGCTAAGATTAAAAAAGGCGATCAAGTAATCGTGATCGCAGGTAAAGAAAAAGGCAAACAAGGTGTTGTTTTGTCTGTTTCTGAAGATCGAGTTAAGGTCGAAGGCCTTAACTTAGTGAAGAAGCATCAAAAGCCAAACCGTGTAACTGGCGCTGAAGGCGGTATCGTTACTCAAGAGGCTACGCTTCATATTTCAAACGTGGCAATTTTTAATGCTACAACCCAAAAGGCTGACCGTATTGGTTACCAAGTGATTGATGGCGCGAAAACTCGTGTTTATAAATCAAATGGTGAATCAGTGGCGGTAGCGAAGTAATAGGTTGAAAAGGCAATGGCCAGACTTAAAGCACGTTACAACGACGAACTTAAAGCAAAGTTAAAAGAAGAACTTAGCGTTAAGAACGTGATGGATATTCCTCGCATCACGAAAATCACCCTGAACATGGGTGTAGGCGCAGCTGCAACTGATAAGAAATTATTAGATGGCGCTGTTGCTGATATGCAACTCATTGCTGGTCAAAAACCAGTTGTGACTCTTGCTCGTAAATCAATCGCTGGTTTCAAAATCCGTGACGGTTGGCCGATCGGTTGTAAAGTTACTTTACGCGGCGACCAAATGTACGAATTCTTGGATCGTTTGATCTCGATCGCAATCCCTCGTATCCGTGACTTCCGTGGTTTCTCTGCGAAATCATTTGATGGTCGTGGTAACTACTCTATGGGTTTAAAAGAGCAAATCGTTTTCCCTGAAATCGATTTTGACAAAATTGATCGTATCCGTGGTTTAGATATCACTATTACGACCACTGCTCGTAGCGATGACGAAGGCCGTGCGCTTATGCGTGCATTCGGCTTCCCGTTCAAATAAGAGGTCGATATGGCTAAGAAAGGTATGATTAATCGCGAATTGAAACGCGAAAAGACAGTTGCTAAATACGCTGCAAAACGTGCTGAATTAAAAGCAACGATTGCAAATGTAAATGCGAGTGACGAAGAACGTTTCGAAGCGACGTTAAAGTTACAGGCATTGCCACGTAACGCATCTCCAGTACGTCTTCGTAACCGTTGTGGTTTAACTGGTCGTCCTCATGGTTACTTCCGTAAGTTCGGTTTAAGCCGTAACAAATTACGTGACACAGTAATGCAAGGTGATGTACCGGGCGTTGTTAAGGCAAGCTGGTAAGGAGCGACTAAATGAGTATGCAAGATACCGTTGCCGACATGTTAACCCGTGTTCGTAACGCACAAATGGCTAAGAAACAAACTGTTTCTATGCCTTCTTCTAAGTTGAAAGTTGCAATTGCAAACGTTCTTCAACAAGAAGGTTATATTTCAGATGTAGCAGTTGCTCAAGAAGAGACAAAAGCTACTCTGACAATTACTTTAAAATATTTCGAAGGCAAACCAGTTATCGAAACCGTTAAGCGCGTAAGCCGTCCAGGTCTTCGCCAATACCGCGGTAAAGATAAAATTCCTAGCGTTAAGCAAGGTTTGGGTATTGCAATTGTTTCTACAAGCAAAGGCATCATGACTGATCGCGCTGCACGTGCTGCGGGCATCGGTGGTGAAGTTATTGCTTTTGTTTCTTAATAGGTGATTCCTCATGTCTCGTGTGGCTAAAGCCCCAGTAACTGTACCTAATGGTGTAGCAGTTACTCAGAACGGCCGGCAGGTCGAAGTGAAAGGCAGCAAAGGTACATTGTCTTTCAACCTGCATGCGCTGGTCGAGCTAAAACAGGAAGAAGGTAAACTTCAACTTGCTCCGGCTAAAGAGTCGAAAGACGCTTGGATGCAAGCTGGTACTGCTCGCGCTGTATTGAACAACCTTGTAAAAGGTGTTAGCGAAGGCTTCGAACGTAAGTTACAGCTTGTTGGTGTTGGTTATAAAGCTGCGGTTAAAGGTACTGTTGTAAACCTTAACCTTGGTTACTCACACCCAATTGACTACGCTTTACCTGAAGGTGTAACAGCGGAAACTCCAACTGCTACTGAAATCATTTTGAAATCAGCAAACAAGCAGTTGTTAGGTCAAGTGGCAGCGGAAATCCGTGCATACCGTTCTCCTGAACCATATAAAGGTAAAGGTGTTCGTTATTCGGATGAAGTTATTCTTCGTAAAGAAGCTAAGAAGAAATAAGGCGCGAGGTTCTTATGAACGAAAAGAAACAAACCCGTTTGCGTCGTGCGAAAAGCACACGCTTGCACATTCGTGCATTGGGTGCGACTCGTTTGTGTGTAAACCGCACTCCGCGTCACATCTATGCGCAAGTTATTTCAGCAGATGGTGGCAAAGTTTTAGCGCAAGCTTCAACTTTAGATGCATCTTTGCGTAGTGGTACTACTGGTAACGTAGATGCAGCTACGAAAGTTGGTGCTTTGATCGCAGAACGTGCTAAAGCAGCTGGTGTTACTAAAGTTGCATTTGACCGTTCTGGTTTTAAATATCATGGTCGTATCAAAGCCTTGGCTGATGCTGCTCGTGAAGGCGGCTTGGAGTTCTAATCATGGCGAAAGTTGAACAAAACGAAGGTCTCGTTGAAAAGCTGGTTGCCGTTGATCGTGTAGCCAAGGTTGTTAAAGGTGGTCGTATCTTCTCTTTCACAGCATTAACTGTTGTGGGCGACGGTAACGGTCGTGTAGGTTTTGGTCGTGGTAAAGCACGTGAAGTTCCAGCTGCTATTTCTAAAGCACTTGAAGCTGCTCGTCGTAACATGATCACTGTAGACCTTGCGGGTACTACTTTACAACACCCTGTGAATGCTCGTCATGGCGCAAGCCGTGTATACATGCAACCTGCTTCAGAAGGTACTGGCGTAATTGCTGGTGGCGCTATGCGTGCTGTTCTTGAAGCTGCAGGTGTACATAACGTACTTGCTAAATGTTATGGTTCTACAAATGCTGCTAACGTAGTAAACGCAACTTTCAAAGGTTTGCGTGATATGACTTCTCCTGAGAAAGTCGCTGCGAAACGTGGTCTTTCAGTAGAACAAATTCAAGGGTAATCAATCATGAAAACGATTAAAGTTACCCAGACTAAATCTTCATCGCATCGTTTAAAAAATCATAAACTTTGCCTTCAAGGTTTAGGTCTGCGTCGTATTGGTCATACTGTAGAAGTGCAAGATACGCCTTCTAACCGTGGTATGATCAACAAAGTTTACTATATGGTTAGTGTAGAGGAATAAGCCATGACTCTGCGTTTAAATGAACTTTCACCTGCAGAAGGTGCAAAACGTGAAAACCGTCGTCTAGGCCGTGGTATCGGTTCTGGTGTTGGTAAGACTGGTGGCCGTGGTGTCAAAGGTCAAAACTCACGTAAAAGTGGTGGTACTCGTCCGGGCTTTGAAGGCGGTCAAACTGCGTTATATCGTCGTTTGCCTAAATTCGGTTTCACTAGCCAAATCGCTTTGAAAACTGCTGAAGTACGTTTGTCTGAGTTGAATAAAGTTGAAGGTGATGTTGTTAGCCTTGAAACTTTAAAAGCTGCGAATGTTGTTCGTCGTGACCAAATTCGTGCTCGCATCGTTCTTTCTGGTGAAATCACTCGCGCATTCACTGTTAAAGGTGTTGTGTTGACTAAAGGCGCTAAAGCTGCTGTTGAAGCTGCTGGCGGTAAAGTCGAGGAGTAATCTCGAGTGTCTATGACTCCTAGTTCTTCAGGTCATGTCAACATGATGAAAGGCCAACCGTTTCATGTGAAATACCGTGAAATTATTCGTCGATTAATGTTCTTGATTGGCGCGTTATTGGTCTTTCGACTAGGAGCGCATATTCCGTTGCCGGGGATTGATAATGTCGCGCTAGCACATTTTTTTAAAGCTAATGAAGGTACCTTCTTAGGTTTATTTAATATGTTCTCTGGCGGTGCATTAGAACGCATGTCGATTCTGGCGTTAGGGATCATGCCGTACATTTCTGCATCGATTATCGTGCAGTTAATGTCTACGGTAGTTCCTTCGCTAGAAGCTTTGAAAAAAGAAGGCGAGCAAGGCAAACGTAAGATCAATCAATATACGCGTTATGGCACCTTATTTCTTGCACTCGTGCAAGGTGTAGGGATGTGTGCTGGCTTGATTAGTCAAGGTATTACCTTAACGTCAGGCTTGGCATTCTATGTTCCAGCAGTAACTTCGTTAGTTGCAGGAACAATGTTCTTGATGTGGTTGGGCGAGCAAATTACCGAACGTGGTGTTGGTAATGGTATCTCGATGATCATTTTCGCAGGTATTGTGGCAGGTTTGCCAAATCTTGTGATTCAGTCGTTTACGTCTGTTCAGAATGGTCAGGGTAGTTTAATTGGTTTAGTTGTATTCGGCTTACTCTCATTAGCCGTATTAGCTGCGATCGTGTTTATTGAAAAAGCACAGCGTCGTATTCCAGTGAACTACGCACAAAAACAACAAGGTCGTCGTGTATTTACTGCACAGCAAACACATTTGCCGTTAAAAATTAACATGGCAGGTGTAATTCCAGCGATTTTTGCAAGCTCATTGTTATTATTTCCAGCGAGCTTGGGACAATGGTTAGGAAGTGCTGATCCAAATGCAGGGATTGTAAAACGTAGCCTACAAGATCTGGCATTGGTGTTATCGCCTGGACAGCCGTTGTATTTAATGCTCTTCGGCGCGTTGATCATTTTCTTCTGTTATTTCTATACGGCGCTAGTATTTAGCCCTAAAGAGGTTTCAGAGAATTTAAAACGTAGCGGGGCATATGTGCCTGGTATCCGCCCAGGTGAGCAAACGGCTCGTTATTTAGATCATATTCTTAACCGTTTGACCTTCATTGGTGCAATCTACATCACTGTAGTGTGTTTAATGCCTATGGTGCTACAAAGCTCGTTCGGTATTCCATTCCATTTGGGTGGGACATCGTTACTGATTGTAGTGGTAGTAGTAATGGACTTTATGGCGCAACTCCAAGCGCACCTTACTTCGCATCAGTATGATAATCAAACGTTAATGAGAAAAACGACTGCTCATCCTAAGGGATAAGCGCACTTAGAAGGTTTCATCATGAAAGTACAAGCTTCTGTAAAGAAAATTTGTGGTAGCTGTAAAGTTATCCGTCGTAATGGGGTAATTCGCGTAATTTGTAGCGCAGAACCTCGTCATAAGCAGCGTCAAGGTTAATTTAATTAAGACCTGTTGATTTCAGTAGGCTAATTAGGTTATTATCCGCCCCTCAAGATTTTTGTGGGGCGGTTGATTATCTTGACTGCCTTTTTGGAGAAAATTGAATGGCTCGTATTGCCGGTGTAAACATTCCGGATAACAAGCATGCTGTTATCTCTCTCACGTATATTTTTGGTGTAGGTCGCCACACTGCTAAGAATATCTTAGCTGCTGTAGGTATCACTGAAACTACGAAAATTCGTGAATTAGATGATGCTCAGCTTGATGCGATTCGTGCAGAAGTTGCTAAGGTTCCGACCGAAGGTGATTTACGTCGCGAAATTTCCATGAACATTAAACGTTTAATGGATTTAGGCTGCTACCGCGGTCTTCGTCATCGTCGCAGCTTGCCTGTTCGCGGACAACGCACCAAAACTAACGCACGTACCCGTAAAGGTCCGCGCAAACCGATTAAGAAATAAGATTTCTGGAAGCTAAAAGATGGCTAAAGATACTCGCGCACGCAAGAAGGTCACTCGTACCGTCTCTGAAGGTGTCGCACACATTCACGCTTCTTTTAATAACACCATTGTTACGATTACCGATCGTCAAGGTAATGCATTGGCTTGGGCTACCTCAGGTGGACAAGGCTTCCGTGGATCACGTAAATCAACACCGTTTGCTGCTCAGGTAGCTGCTGAAGTTGCTGGTAAAGCTGCTTTAGATTACGGTTTGAAAAACTTGGACGTCCTTGTAAAAGGTCCTGGTCCTGGTCGTGAATCTGCGGTTCGTGCATTAGGTGCAGTGGGTTATAAAATTAACAGCATTACCGATGTGACTCCAATTCCGCACAACGGTTGCCGTCCACCTAAAAAACGTCGCGTGTAAGGAGAAACATTCATGGCTCGTTATATTGGTCCAAAATGCAAACTCTCTCGCCGCGAAGGGACAGACCTGCAATTAAAATCTGGCGTTAAACCATTTGACGTTAAGACTAAAAAACATGCTAAAGCTCCTGGCCAACATGGCGGAGCTCGTGGTAGCAAACAATCTGAGTACTCACTACAATTACGTGAAAAACAAAAAGTACGTCGTATGTACGGTGTGTTAGAGCGTCAATTTAGTAACTACTATAAAGAAGCTGCTCGTGTTAAAGGCGCAACAGGTGAAAACTTGTTGAAGTTGCTTGAAAGCCGTCTTGATAACGTTGTTTATCGCATGGGTTTTGGTTCTACACGTGCAGAAGCTCGTCAGTTAGTATCTCACCGTAGCATCACTTTGAACGGTCGTCGTGTTAACATTGCATCTATCCAAGTTAAAGCTGGTGATGTAATTGCAGTACATGAAGGCGCTAAACAACAATTACGTATCAAAAGCGCAATTGAATTAGCTGCTCAACGTGGTATCCCTGCTTGGATGGAAGTTGACCATTCTAAGTTAGAAGGTACGTTTAAAGCTGCGCCAGATCGTTCTGATTTACCTGCTGAAATCAACGAAAGCTTGATTGTAGAATTGTATTCTAAATAATCCTTGAGGTAGCAATAAATGACGCGTACTGCAAACGAGTTTCTAACTCCGCAAGCGATCAAGGTCGAAGCGGTGAGCGGGACCTCGGCAAAAGTGATTCTGGAACCTTTAGAGCGTGGCTTTGGTCATACTCTAGGTAATGCTTTACGTCGCATTCTATTGTCTTCTTTACCTGGCGCAGCTGTGGTTGAAGTGGAAATAGAAGGCGTCGAGCACGAGTACAGTACTTTAGAAGGCTTGCAGCAGGACATCGTCGAGCTCTTGCTGAACCTAAAAGGATTGTCTATTAAGCTGTTCGATCAAAATGAAGCATATTTAACATTAGAGAAACAAGGGGCAGGTGATGTAACTGCAGCTGACCTTCGTTTACCTCATAATGTTGAAGTGGTTAACCCTGATCATTTAATCGGTACTTTGAGTTCTTCAGGTTCATTAAAAATGCGCCTTAAAGTTGCTCAAGGTCGTGGTTATGAAACATCTGACTCACGTTTCCCTGAAGGTGAAACACGTCCAGTAGGTCGTTTACAGTTAGATGCTTCTTATAGCCCAATCAAGCGTGTTTCATACACAGTAGAAAATGCTCGTGTTGAACAACGTACCGATCTTGATAAGTTAGTGATCGATCTTGAGACTAACGGAACTGTTGATCCAGAAGAAGCAATCCGCAAAGCGGCAACAATCTTGCAACAACAAATTGCAATTTTTGTTGATCTTCAGAAAGATCAAACTCCTGTTGCTCAAGAACCTCGCGAAGAAGTTGACCCAATTTTGCTTCGTCCAGTAGATGATCTCGAGCTAACTGTTCGTTCTGCTAACTGTTTGAAGGCAGAAAATATTTACTACATTGGTGATCTTGTTCAACGTACTGAAGTTGAGTTGTTAAAAACTCCGAACTTAGGTAAAAAATCGTTAACAGAGATCAAAGATGTTTTGGCATCGAAAGGTTTACAACTCGGCATGCGTTTAGAGAACTGGCCACCAGCTAGTCTCCGTATGGATGACCGTTTTGCCTATCGTAGCCGTTAATTAAGTAGGACTATCACCATGCGTCATCGTAATAGTGGTGTGAAATTAGGCCGTACAAGCAGCCACCGTAAGGCGTTGTTCCAAAACTTAACAAATGCTTTAGTTGAGCACGAGTTAATTAAAACAACTTTGCCTAAAGCGAAAGAACTTCGCCGCGTTGCTGAGCCTTTAATCACTTTGGCAAAAAACGATACAGTAGCAAACCGTCGTTTAGCGTTTGCTCGTACTCGTTCTGCAGCAACTGTTGGTAAATTATTTACCGTTCTTGGCCCTCGTTACAAAGAACGTAACGGCGGTTATCTTCGTGTTCTTAAAGCGGGCTTCCGTGCAGGTGATGCTGCACCGATGGCTTACGTTGAACTTGTTGACCGTGAAGTAAAATAATACTTCTACGTGTAGAACAGTCAGTTGTTCCAAAAAAGGCCGGTGTAATAACCGGCCTTTTTTATTGTTTATTTTTAATCATTTTGGGAAAGGGAAGATTTTAAATAATATTTTGCTTCTCAATACTGCTTTGAGTATTTGACCAATATGTTAAATTAAGCCGAGACACTATAAAAAATTTAAATACATATGTTAGATATTGAGATTAAGATTTTAGGTGTAGATGAGCTGAATGATTTTAGAGAGATTCGGCTTTCAGCTTTAGTAAAAGCCCCAGAAATGTTTGGTTCTACTTATGATGCAGAAATCATAAAGCCGTTAAGCTTTTTTCAAAGTTGCTTATCAAGTTCAACAATCTTTGGGGTTTATCATAAAGGTAAAATTATAGGTTTGGCGACGTTAACACGAAAGCAAGGTATAAAGCTGTCTCACAAAGCTGTTTTATCTAGTGTATTTATTGAGCCTGAATTTCAAAGACAAGGTATTGCAAGTGCATTGCTTCGCACTGTTATTGCCTATGCTAAAGCACAGGTCGAACAAATTTTGCTGACAGTTGCTGATGGCAATCAGTCAGCGATTCAGCTTTATCAAAAATTTGGCTTTCAGGTCTATGGGACGGAGCAAAAAGCTTTGAAAAATAATGCTGGATATACAGATGAGCTTTTAATGAAGCTTTTTCTACTCTAGGCCTATTTGCAAACTCTTAATGACCGTATTATATGAAATTGCTCAAAAGCCATTTTTCAGAGTCATTCATTTTAAATTCTTCTATAAAAAAGACTTATTAGGCTGATTTTAATGAGTTATTTTCTCTTATTTTGTTTTTTCCTAATTGTTATGCTGCGTTGAGATCGGACAAAATCCAATGTGTCATCACTTCAAAATTTCCCCAATCCTCTTACTTGACTCATCATGCTTATCCAAGAAATCCAAGCAAAAATCTCAACATTTTTGACAGCGAATTTTTATCAAAATGTCCCGAACTGATATAAAAAAACCGATGAATGACTAAACTTGACATTGTGTATTGTCAAATTTGTGCTTTAATAAAGACATGGTTTATACAGGGTATAAAAAAAATGGAAAAGCAAGTTGACGTATTAATTATTGGTGCAGGGATCTCAGGAATCGGGTTGGCTGTACATCTCTCTAAGCATTGCCCACAACGCAAATTTGAAATTTTAGAGCGTCGAGACAGTTTTGGCGGGACTTGGGATTTATTCCGTTATCCTGGTATTCGTTCTGATTCGGATATGTCGACCTTTGGTTTTAACTTCAAACCATGGGCAAAAGAAAAAGTACTTGCGAGTGGCTCTGAAATCAAAAGCTATTTGAGTGATGTCATTAGCGAAAATCAATTGAAAGAAAAAATCCATTTTGGTCATCGTGTGCTTTCTGCAAATTATGATTCAACAAAGAAAAAATGGTCTGTTGAAGTAGAAGACAGCAACAAGAAAAAGCAAATCTGGTCAGCAAACTTCGTGATGGGTTGTACGGGTTACTATAACTATGATCAAGGTTATGCACCGAAATTCCCGAAACAGGAAGATTTCAAAGGTCAGTTCATTCATCCACAACACTGGCCTGAGAATCTGGATTACACGGGTAAGAAAGTCGTGATCATTGGTAGTGGTGCAACTGCTATTACCTTGGTTCCTTCAATGGTGAAAGGTGGGGCAGGCCATGTGACGATGTTACAGCGTTCACCAACCTATATTGCAACAGTCCCTTCAATTGACTTTATTTATGAGAAGACCCGTAAATTTATGTCTGAAGAAACTGCTTATAAATTTACGCGTGCACGTAACATTGGTATGCAACGTGGTATTTATGCTTTAGCTCAAAAATATCCGAAAACCGTGCGTCGCTTATTGCTGAAAGGGATTGAATTGCAGTTGAAGGGTAAAGTCGACATGAAGCACTTTACGCCAAGCTATAACCCTTGGGATCAACGTTTATGTGTAGTACCAGATGGCGATTTGTTTAAAGCATTACGTCAGGGTCAAGCGAGTGTAGAAACAGATCAAATTGAGAAATTCACGGCGAATGGTATTCAACTAAAATCTGGTAAACATCTTGAAGCGGATATCGTTATTTCTGCAACAGGTCTGGAAATTCAGATTCTGGGTGGTATGAAAGGTTCAATTGATGGTAAACCGATGAATACATCACAACACATGTTATATCAAGGTGTGATGGTCAGCGATGTACCAAATATGGCAATGATCATTGGTTATATCAACGCGTCTTGGACCTTAAAAGTTGATATTGCAGCTGAATACATTTGCCGCTTGCTTAATCATATGGACAAGAATGGTTTTGACGAAGTCATTGCGCATGCAGATCCATCGCAACTTGAACATGACACGATTATGGGCAAAATGTCTTCTGGTTATATTGCTCGTGCAGCAGATGTGATGCCTAAACAAGGCAAGCAAGCCCCTTGGAAAATTACCAATAACTATTTGGCAGATCGTAAAGAATTGAAAGATGCTAAATTTAATGATGGTGTTCTACAGTTCCACAAACGTGATGAACATGCAGATCGTAAACCAAAATTGGTGTCGTAATTTAAATATCCAATAATTGAACAACCCTATGTCAATACATAGGGTTTTTTATTTGAAAGAGGCTTTGAATTCTAAAAATATCACGTATATTGGGCAGATTAGAAAATTAAGATTAGGGATAGTGTGATGAAAAAACTCATCATTTTGGGGCTTATATTATCAAGTGGTTTGGCTTTTGCAGATGATGCAAAACAGAAGGAAGCGATTGCACAAAAACTGGTATCGGTTGATGGTACCGAGCAAGGTTTGCAAAACACCGATAAAATGATTTTAGAGCAAATTCGGATGCGTTTGCCAAAAGATCTACCCGAAAGCTTCTATATCGATTTAAGTAAAAACTTGAATAGTGAACAGCGTAAGCAGTTTATTGTGCAGCGTTATGTTGAAAGCTTTAATCAAAAAGAACTGCAAGCAGCTTTAAATTTTTATCAATCTGCTGAAGGTAAAGTCTGGGCGAAGAAGGCAAGTGATGTCGGCAGTGAGGTTGCACATTTCACCACACAAAATGCGCGTAATGCACTCAATACGACCATGCAACAATACAGTGAAAATCCTAAGGTGAAGCAGTTAATGGAACGGATGAATCCGCAACCTGCTCAAACGGCGAATGAGAAACTAGCACCAAAATAAAGTAAAAAGGGATCATGCATCTAGCGTGATCCCTTAGGTTTTATAGATTTATTAGAGGGTACGTGAAATCAACTCTTTCATGATTTCATTGGTACCTGCATAAATACGATTGGCACGGTTGTCGATATAAGCACGTGCAATTGGATATTCCAGCATGTAGCCATAACCACCATGCAATTGTAAGCATTCATCGACAACTTTCGAGAACATATCCGAAATTTTGTATTTTGCAGCTGCGGCAGCATCAACACCTAAGCTTTCTTCGAGTTGTAACTCCATACAGCGATCTAAATAAGTACGGCAGAAATCAATTTCAGTCCGTAGCTCAGCCAGTTTAAAACGGGTGTTCTGGAAGGTGCCAATTGGCTTACCAAACGCTTTACGGTCTTTGGTGTATTGAACGGTATGTGCAAAAGCAGCTTCAGCACCAGCCTGACAAATAATAGCAACCAGCATACGTTCCCATGCCAATTCTTTCATCAGCATCATAAAGCCCATGCCTTCCATACCGAGCAGGTTTTCTTTCGGAACGCGAACATTATCAAAGAACAATTCGCAAGTATCCTGACCTTTCATCCCAATTTTATTTAAAGGTTTTCCTTTACTGAAGCCTGCACGATCTGCTTCCACAATAATTAAAGAAAGATTGGCTGATCCTTTTTCATTATTACCAGTTTTACAGACCACAATGGCCATGTCGCATAGGTAGCCATTGGTAATAAAGATTTTTGAGCCATTAATGACATATTCATCGCCATCTAGTACCGCTGTGGTACGTACAGCTTGAAGGTCTGAACCTGTCCCTGGTTCGGTCATGGCAATCGCGGTAACCGTTTCACCCGTTGCCATTTTTGGAAGCCAGAGCTGCTTTTGTTCTTCATTACCAAAGTTGTTGATATAGTTGGCAACGATATCTGAATGTAATGAAAAACCAGTGCTGGAATCCATCGCATAGGCTTGTTCTTCGATCAGAATCATACTGTAGAGTCGGTCAACACCCGAACCGCCATATTGCTCTGGCATGGTGGTACATAGCAGGCCAAGTTCGCCTGCCTTATTCCATAAGTCGCGGTCAACATGTTGTTGTTTTTCATATTTTTCAATATTTGGAACAACTTCTTTTTCATATAATTTACGTACAGTTTCACGAAATGCTTCATGATCAGAAGTAAAAAGTTTACGCGCGAGCATATTTGGAACTGGACGAATTGCACCTGATTGCATTTGTTATATTTTCCCTAGTTTGTTGAATGTAAATCATCTTCCTCACCATACAAGAAAGAGAAAATAGTGAACAATGTGATCAATGCTCAATTTGATTGATGTATTTGGTCACTTGAGAAAAAACGCTGCGAACTTAAACGGGGATCGGGTACACTATGAGAGAAAATTGTTGCATAGTGGAACAGATAATGTCTGATGAAATGACACTGGAAGAACGTAAGGTCGTGTATCGTGCACGTCGCGGTTTAAAAGAAATCGATGTATATTTTGACCCGTATGTTAAAAACTACTATCTCACCGCGGATCCTGCTGAAAAGGCCTTGTTTGCAGAGCTGGTTGATCAGGAAGATCCAGATTTACTGGACTGGTTCATGGAAGTTGGGGAACCGCCACGGACTGAACTGAAAGAATTTATTCTAAAATTAAAACATTATGTCCACGGCTAATCGTGTTTTTGAGTTGCAATACAGTCGTTTTTCGATTGCATTGCAACTGATTATTTTACTTTTGATTGTCAGCCTCACTTATTCTCTACTTTCTTTAGCTTTATGGTTAAGCAGTTGCTTGTTATTGGTGTTGAGCTGGTTTCTATTTCTTAAACAACCCCGATTAAAACGTTTTGAATATCTGGATCAGCAGGAATGGTCATTTGAGTTTTATGATTCATCTCTCCCCATCCAGTGTCGCAAAATCGAAAAAATAATCGATCATCAAGCCTATATCGTGCTTTATTTTTCTGATCCAGAACATAAAAATTTCATTATTTGGTGGGATCAGTTATCACTTTTACAGTGGAAAAAGCTAAAATTACACGCAAAACTTGCATAATTGTTTGACAATTCTACATCTGTATATAATTAATTATTTTATAAATTTCAATAGTATAGTTATTTTAAGCGTCTTTTTTAGTCAAATTGTTAGATTAAATACTCTAAAAAATAGTGAAAATTATGATTGTCAGACAATTTGGCAGTCAAGGCTGATTTATTTTCGTTAAAGTACAAACACCAACGTAAAGTGTGGTGGAGGTCCAAAATGGAAATTCCAACATGGTCGTTTCTGGTGATCGCAATTGTTTTTGCGATTGTAGTAGGAAGAGCAGGAACTTTACTCAGGGAATATCTTGAATCACATCAACCTGTTGCTGTGACCAAGAGAAAGAGATTGAAAGTATCATCAATATATCACTCTCCCGTGAATATCGATGGTGAACGCCAATCTAGTATCTATCAAAAGTAGATACAAAAGTGTAGGAGGTCTCTATGGAGATTTCAATGTGGATGTTTCTGGTAATTGCGATCGTTATGGCGATTGTAGTAGGAAGAGCCGGAACATTACTCAAGGATTATTTTCAACAAAACTAAAATATAAAGAGTTTCACGATTTTACCAGTTAATAAGTAGCATGTGCTGAACCGTCGCAATGCTACTTTTTTTTGCCTGAAATTTCTGTATTCCCGCAAATCTGTCAATTCATTCATTTGTGAAGTATGTCAAAATGTCCCCGTGAAATTAGAGCAATTACTCTTTAATTCAAGTATTGCATCTGATAATGTACAGCTAAAAGGAAAAAACAAATTATTAGAGGGACAGGAAGTATGTCTAAACTCCATAAAATGGGACAGGGCGTAGCGGTTGCTTTGCTGACAACATCAATGTTATCTGGATGTTCATACGTCGTTAAAACTGGAGCGAATGTCGCCTTAGGTTTTGGTGAAAAACATATTGTTCCACCGATTTTGGCAATGGATGATGCTGAAATGGTGTGTAACTCAGGTAATGCATTAACACCGGCAGTGATGTCGACCAAAGATATGGGTGCAGACCCAACCCGCATGGCAGTTCTGCTTTATACCGCAGCAGGAATTTGTGCTGAAAATCAGGCATTGGAAGCAGAGTTACGCTATTTGCGTGCTTCTAAAGCAGGTCAGGTATCGGAAGCACAAGATGCGCGTATTGAACAGAAACGTTGGGCTGGGATTGCGGCTGAACGTCAATATGCAGGCTATCAACTTTTTGCAAATCGTTGGGAATCAAAATACAAATATAAATTAGGTGATTCATGCCCAACCATGCGTAATGATCTGGATCAGACTGTTTATTTGTTGGGTATGGTGAGTGGTTTACAAGCCATGACCAATGACATTAACTCTGGCGGTGCGATCAATGTTCCTAAGGATATCGCAGGGATTGTTGAACGTGGCATGACCTGTCTGGACAATGAAAAATTCTGGGGTGCGCCAATGGCGACTCGCGCCGTGATCTGGACTTTATTGCCAGGTGCAGGCGATGGTAAACCTGAACCTTATGCCACGATGAAGCAATCGATGGCAATTGGTGAGAAGAAAGGTGTTCGCTTATCGCATGCTTTATATGCCGTGGCAGCACAGGCCAGTGGTGATGATGCAAAATTACGTGATGCGCTTCGTTCTTATGCAGCAGCAACAGGTGATGACAAACCTGCAAATCCTCAGTTCAGACTGATCGATAAAATGGCAGGTTTGATGGTTCGCGGCATCGCAGACCGTTATTGGACTGAAAATACAGGTGTGAGAGCAAGCGATGAAGGCTTGACCACATTCTGGGATGATAAACAAGAAAGCTCAGCTGAACTGGATTCACTCTTTGATGGTGGCGAGGGTGCTTCTGCACCTGCACAGGATGAGGCTGCTCCAGCGCAAGAAACACCAGCAGAGTAACCTGAATTAAACGGCCTTTTACATTGCAAACATCTACACTTTGTAAAAGGTCTGTTTTTTCAAGAGGTGGTCGATAAATGAAAGATCAAATATGGATAGAAAAAGTCATTTTGATCGCGATATGTGTTTCGATATCGGCATGTCTGCAAGTTTTTGCTGATCATTTCATTTACTGGAGACCGAGTTTACTTAGTGAGTTCTGGCGTTTATGGACCGCACACTGGGTACATGTTGGCTGGATTCATTTTCTTTTAAATATGCTGGCATTTGCGTGTTTACCTTTCATCTTTCCGCATGTCCGCAATTGGCATTTATGGGCATTACTACTGATTTTGCCGCCATTCATTAGTTTAGTTTTCTATTTCTACTTACCTTATATTGATGCTTATGCTGGGCTTTCTGGTGTGCTACATGGTCTGTACACTGCTGTAGGACTGGTTTATCTGCAATATAAGAAAGAACGTAAGTTTGCAATACTGGTTTTAGCCCTGATTGCAGCAAAACTGATTTGGGAAAATACCTTTGGACAAACTGGAACAGCTCAGTTGATTGGCAGCCCAGTCCTGACTGAAGCACATTTAATTGGTGCTATCGGTGGCCTCCTATGTGGGTTAAGTTATTTATTTGTAAGAAGGAAAAAAATAGAGAACACATAAATTGATAAAAACAACCAACAAAAAAGTGATTGTAGTCATTCTTTTTTGAAAAAGATTGATTCAAATTTAAGCGGTTTAAAGGGATTGGTTAATAAGAGGGTAAATTCATTTATCTATCAACCATGGACAGCGCATGATTCAACATCTTTGGATGGATGTTGATAAGAATAAACTGGAATAGACATGCAAAATGATCAAGAGAAAAAGTCTGGATTAGCCCGGTTAGGCTATATCTGGAATGATTGGATATCAACATTCATCATTCTTGCTTTGTTGCTAATGACCTTGCTTATTGGTACTGGCGAGATGATTCACGGTCAAATGCTCCGTATGGGGGAGCGGCTTTACGGTGATCAAACCACAGGAATGCAATATTCGTTTTTGAGGGCGGAGCCTGAAAAACCATCTTGCGATCGACATCCTAACATTGATGCACAAGTTCAAGAGCAGATGAAGGCCAATGCTGCGGATGAATTTGCAAGTATGTTCGGGGCTGCTTCTGAGTCTGATGTGCGTACCTCATTATTGGCAGCACAGCAGCAGTGTGAAGAAAAATATCAATTCTATGATAAAGCGATGAAGCATTTGGAAGCACATCCAAGTATTCGTACTTATCGTAAAGTTGAGACAACATTCTTCGGAATTTTCAAATTAGGTTCTGAAAACCAGACTGTAATTCTACTGGTTATGGTTTTATTTGCTTCAATTACAGCGTCTTTGCGTTACCACCACATTGGTTTACGTGCACCAAAAACCAGAATCGACTTCCGTGTTTATTCAGCGTTGATGGTGGCGGGGAATGCATTACTGAGTTATTCGGTCTTAAGCCAATATCATTCAGTATTGAATTCAGGCGTTGAGGTTGCTGGTAAAACCACAGTCTTATATTGGTTATGGATTGCGTTATTCGTATCTCTGACCATTATCAGTATCTTCCAGTTTATCTTTATACCGAAAACGGCTCAGCCGAAGGGTAACTTTGGTTTAGCTTTACTCAGCGTGCCGTTGTATGCCTTCATGTCTTTGGTGACCGGTATTGTATTTACCTTCTTCATGGACTATCCAATGGGGCAAGGGATCTACTTAGGTATTCTGGTTGAGTTCTCGGGTATTTTCTTAAATCTTGCATTGTTCATCTGGGCAGGTATGTTGCTGACCCAAACCCGTGTCATGGATTTATTCTTAAATATCCTGCGTCCATGGAACTTGGCGCCTGAAACGTTAACTTGGTTAATCTTGATTGCGGCAGCGATTCCAACAGCCTATACAGGTGCTTCAGGGATTTTCGTTATTGCAGCGGGTGCAATCATCTATAAGGAAGTCTGGAATTCGGGCGCTCGTCGTCAATACGCCTTAGCTGTATCGGCAATGTCAGGCTCTTTAGGTGTGGTGATTCGTCCATGTCTACTTGTGATCCTGATCTCAATGTTAGACAGTCGCCATGTGACATCTACCGAATTATTTGATCATGGTATCTATGTCTTCTGGCTAACAGCGTTTATTTTCCTTGGTGTTTCCTTGATTCTTGCCGAAGAAAAATTCCGTGTGAACTCACCTAAAGTTGCGGTACCGGGCATGTTACGCGCATGTGTCCCTGTCATTCCTTACGTGATTATCGGTTTCGCCGTCGTGATGTTCTATAAGCTGGCTTTAGATACGTCTATCAATGAATTCACTGCTCCAATGATTTTACCGTTGGTATTGATTGCAATGATCTTGTTTGACAAGTTATTTGCATCAAAAGTGGCACCAGCGCCTGTGGTTGATCCTAAGCATGAAGCTTTGGTTCGTGAACATGAGAAAAAATCTGAGTTCCTGAAATCACATGATCCACATGGCGGTAAGCACTTAGGTTTTGGTGGAGCATTACGTTTTGCAACCTCAGAAACAGTTGGGCATATTGGTGCGTTGATTCTGCTTATGGCATTGTCTGCAAGCGTCGGTGGCTTAATTGAACGTGCTGAAGTTGTGGAATTATTACCAACGCATCTCGGTAATATCTATATTTCACTTGCCTTTATTGCACTGCTACTTGCCATTATTGGTATGACGACCGATCCATTTGGTGCAGTGATTCTGGTTGCTGCAACGGTTGCACCTGTGGCCTACGAGAATGGTATCCATCCGATTCATTTCTGGATGATTGTACTGGTTGCCTTCGAGTTTGGTTATGTGACACCGCCTGTTGCCTTGAACCACTTGCTGACGAGGCTCTCGGTCGGGGATGAGGAAGTCTCGGCCGCCGACAGGGAAGCGAAAGAGAAATACACCAGTTTCTACTTCCGTTATGAACGTTGGTTATTGCCGATTATTGTATTGTTCTCATCGTTGGTGTTGGTGACCTATGCACCTTATATCTTCCAGATGTTTGGCTGGTATAAACACTAACAGTTGACATTAAAAAAGCACCTACGGGTGCTTTTTTATTACTAAATAAATAGAGATTTAAATAAAACTATTTTTAGATAATTTTCTGACTTCTTAAATCTTGTAAAAGGTCTCCAATATTCGAAGAAATCGCTGAGCGTACAGCTTCAGAATCCGTGCCTCCTGCTGTTTTGGGAGCTGCTTTATGGGTTTTAATAGTATTTTTATAAATTATTTTTCCATTCTTTGTGACTAAATATTCAATATCTAAATAAAAGTCTACTTCTACAAAGCCAATCCAATTATATTCAAATTTTTGAATATCTCCTGAGATTTTGAGATCTGCATCTTGGTTTGGGTTGAATCCAGCAGCAATTAATTCTTTAGTTAAGGATGATTTTAACAATACATCTGCTTTATCAGACATATACATGCTACCAATTGCTGCTGTTGGTTTTTGAAATTCATTTTGTTTAACCAAACCTTTCTCAGCGGGGATATATTTGAATACGCCCACACCAATATCTCCTTGTCCTCGAATAGATGGAGAAGCAATATAATGAATAGGCATTGTGGTTGAGCATCCAGAAAGAAGTAAAAATGCCCCGATGAATGAGGTTAAAAATATTTTATTCACTTGATATTTCCAGTTGTTATAAAGCCGCACAATTTATCAAAAGGCTCAATAAAATAATAGTGGTGCCTTTATTGGTGAGTTTTGATATAGAAGTGATTGGCTATTTAGATCGTTTTATCCTTTAGATCAGCAGGCTGCATAATAAAATTGCCAATAAAATAATACCGAAGCCAATCACACTGTATAAATCAGGTACTTCATTCCAGAGCAAAAATCCCCAAATGCCCGCGAAGATAATCGCAATATAATTGACAGGTGCAATCTGTCCAGCTGGTGCTAGACGATAGGCATGAGACATAAAAATCTGGCTGACATTGGCCAATACACCTGCTGAGATCAGGAAAAATAATTCATATAGGGGTAAGGTCGCCAAACCCATAACATCGGGATCACCGAAAGCAAAGAGCCGATTAGGCAGAAATAAAACACGATGCGTTCAGGTGGTTCGGTTTGAGTGAGGGCGCGAACAGTCAAAAATGCCATAGAGGCCAATAGACTTGAACTAATGCCAACATTCAAAGTGTAGGGCTGGAAAATTGTTTTAGATAATCACTGGGTGTCATGCTGGTTTCGCGTTTAAACATGGCACTAAAGGCACTGGGACTTTCATATCCCAAATCTAAGGCAACATTGAGTACGGGCTTATTCATGGCGAGATCAATCATGGCTTGCATCAGTTTTGCCTGTCGAACCCAGTGAGAAAAATGTAAGCCCGTTTCTTTTTGAAAATGACGTGCCAGTGTTTTACTGCTGATATGTAATTGTTGGGCACTCTCTTCCAGACTCCATTCCAAAGCCAGATTTTCTTTAATTCTCTGACAGAGCTGCTGAAGCTTCGGGCTTTGTGGATCAGGTAAATTAAAAGCCAGTGCAGGTAACAAACGGACTTCATCCAGAATGAGTTGCAATAATCTTTCATTGCGGCTCTCAGGTTGAATCTCGTTTTGGATGTCCATCGCGCTGCTCATTAACTCCTTTAATAGGGCAGGAATTGCGACTACACGGCATTCATTTTGTATATCGTGCTGCGTGGTATTTTCAATAAATACGCCCCGTGCTCTGACATCACCACTACTTAACAGGGCATGGGGTTTGTGTGCGGGAATCCACACACCACGTCCAGGTGGAATAATCCAGATTCCTTCATGGGTCTGGACACGGATCACACCTGTCAGGGTATGAATCAGCTGGATACGGTCATGACTATGCCAGTCTTCAATATGGCCATGCGGATAATTCTCCGAGAAGGCATAGACTGGATAATCCAAGAAGCCATGTTTAAAGTTTTTCCCCATGCTGAGCTAAACCTGAAATAAATTGTCCTTTTTACGATAGTTATCGTCTTTTTATCGAGAAACTATAAGTTGATTATTTTTTAGCATGATCTGTACGGCAATGTACAGGTTTAGATTATGTTTCAGAAAGCTTATTTTTATCCATTGTTCGCTATTTTATTTTGGGCTGGCAATGTTGTTGTTTCCAAAATGGCGAGTCATGCCATTTCTCCTGTGGCGATTACTTTTTATCGACTGGTACTGGCGCTCGCCGTGATGAGTACGTTTGTTCTGATTCCTGTCTGGAAAAACCAGCACACCATCAGGCAATACTGGAAGCAATTGGCATTGGGCGGTTTCTTGTCAGTGTCACTGTTCCAATTCTTGTCGTATCAGGCCGCGTCGACGACCACCGCAACCAATATGGCGATTGTCACCGCCTTGATTCCATTACTCACCATGATCTTGAGTAGCGTGATGCTCAAAGACAGAATCAGCTATGGCATGTTATTCGGTGGCGCACTTTCTTTTTATGGCATTTTATATTTATTGGGTCACGGTAGTATTCGCAATATATGGGGGCAGGGTGTACATCTCGGCGATGGCTTAATGCTGATTGCAGCAGCAGGCTATGCTTTATATGGAGTGTTGTTAAAACGCTGGAAAATGCCGATTCCTGCTTGGCAATCTAATTTCGTACAATCTAGCTTTGCGATTTTATATGTATTGCCATTCTTTGTGTTTTTACCCGCCCAAGATATACAACTGAATCAGCAAACTATTCCGTTGATTGTGTATGCCAGCATTTTCTCATCGGTATTGCTGTCTTATTTATGGATTGAAGGGGTCAGGCATTTAGGGCCGAATCGCAACAGTATTTTTATGAACTTATTGCCTTTATTTACCGCATTGATTGCAGTGGCTCTACTCGGAGAACATTTGCAAATGTTCCATTATATTGGTGGTGGTTTGACTTTGCTGGGAATCTTGATTGCACAAACGATTCAAAAACCGCTTCAGTTGAAATCTCGTTCTGAACAAATTTTAGATTAAATCGTTCGGCAATAAAAAAGCTTTAACGAAGGTTAAAGCTTTTTCTGTTTTAAGAGTGATTCTGGGCAGCGAGTTGCGCCTCTAATAACTTGATCTGCTCTTCCTTTAGTTTAAGCATTTGATCAACATCTTCATGTTGCTGCTTAAGCTCATGTTGCTGGTCTTGAAGTTGCAGGTGAATATCATCCAGTTTTGCAATTTCTTCTTTGGCTAGACTGTCATTGGTCGGAAGAGGCGCTTTAATAATCGATTCTTCAACCAGCTTAATTGGTTCAACAGGCTTATTTTCCGCAGTCACTGTTTCATTGCTGACCGTCGTGTCTGGTTGAGAGCTTGTAACAGTGGTTTGAGCTGCAACAGGTTGTGTTGGCGTTGTTGTCGATTGCTGATCTTTTTGTGCTAAAAACCATTGGACAGCAAGGAACAGAACCACAACAACACTTATTCCACCGATTATCATCCATAATAATCTGGAATTTTCAGTTGGATATGTGGACATCATTTTTAACCTTTCTAGTCAAAATGACGAGGTTTGAACTGTATCACCCCAATTTCATCTGGCTCAGCGGGTTGTTGCTCTTCCACGTGGGTTGGGCGCTTCTCGCTATAAGCACAGTCGATACATTCAATCCACTCGTCATCCACAGTGATGATCTTAACCACACGATCTAACGCTCCACATTTGGGACATTTTGCACCCGCGATGAATTGTCTTTTCATGTCAGTTAATTACACCCTGTGAATAATAATGACATAGTTTAAGCGGTTTTATCTGTGTTCGTCCAACCTTGATGACGTAATAACGCATCTATTTTAGGCTCTCTTTTTCGGAAATTGCGAAACGCATCAAGTGCTGTATCTTTTCCGCCAACTGCTAGAATAAACTTTCTAAACTCTTTTCCAGTCTCAGTATTAAAAATACCTTCGCTTTCGAAACGGTCAAAGGCATCACTTGCTAAAACTTCGGCCCATTTATATGAGTAGTAGCCCGCAGCGTAGCCACCCGCGAAAATATGACTGAAACTGTGCTGGAAACGGTTGTATGGAACAGTTGGAGCAACGGCAAACTTATTGCGAATTTCGTCCAGCGTTTCCTGAATCTGCTGGCTGTTTAATGCTGGTGCTTGACGATGGATCGTCAGGTCAAACAATGCAAATTCAATCTGACGCAGGGTTTGCATACCAGATTGGAAGAAACGTGCATTCAATAACGCTGATAGCAGTTCTTGTGGCAGGGTTTGTTTGGTTTCGGTATGTTCACTCAGGACATCCAGACTTTCATTATCCCATGCCCAGAACTCCATGAACTGACTTGGTAATTCAACTGCATCCCACGCCACGCCGTGTGTACCTGCAACCGAGATGTTATCTACTTCAGTGAGCATGTGATGTAAGCCGTGTCCAAACTCATGGAATAAGGTAATCACTTCATCGTGGGTCAGCAGGGCAGGTTGATCGCCAATCGGTGGAGTAAAGTTACAGACCATGTAGCAAATCGGTTTTTGCAGGCCATTTGCCGTTTGCACACGTGAACGGAAACCGCTCATCCATGCACCACCTCGTTTGCCATTGCGGGCATATAAATCGAAGTAGAAACCACCCACCACTTGGCCTTGATCTTCAATTTCAAAATAGCGCACATCATTTTGCCACACGGGTGCCTGACGTTCGACGATCTGGATACCGTAAAGACGTTGTACGATCTGGAATAAACCGTGTACCACTTTTGGTGCTGGGAAATATGGTTTAAGCGCTTCTTGAGAAAGGTTGAACTGTTGTTGTTTTAACTTTTCAGAATAATAGGTTGCATCCCACGGTTTGAGTTCTTCAATGCCATCTTGCTGTGCAATGGCCTTGAGCTCTGCAATTTCAGCCAGTGCTGGGGTGCGTGCATGTTCTGCCAGATCGACCAGAAATTTATCGACAGTCTCGACATCTGGTGCCATTTTACTGGCAAGTGAATATTCAGCGAAATTATTGAAACCTAGCAGTTGTGCCATTTCCTGACGTAAGCTCAGGATTTCTTCCATCACAGGTGTGTTATCAAACTCAGTCTTGTCGGACTGCTCAGATGCACGGGTGACATAAGCTTTGTAGAGTTCTTCTCTTAATTCGCGATCATCTGCATAGGTCATAATCGCAAAATAAGCAGGGAAGTCGAGTGTGGCAACGGCTTGCTCTAGCTCGCGTTGTTGTCCGTATTGCTTTAATAGTTCGATACTGCTTTGTGGTAAGCCTTTGAGCTGATCTTCTATTAATGGCTTGAAGTAGGCTTGGGTTGCATCGAGCACGTGATTTGAGAAGTCTGAAGATAACTGAGACAAACGTGCCGAGATTTCTGCATAACGTTTTTTCGCTTCACCTTCGAGTGCAACACCAGACAGTTTAAAGTCACGTAAAGCCAGTTTAATGGCGCTTTGTTGCGCTTCGCTAAGTGCCTGAAATGCAGCGCTATCGTGAATCTGCTGATAAGTTTGATACAACGGTGTATGTTGGCCCAATTGGGTATAATATTCGCTCAAACTTGGTAAAAGTGCTTGGTAAACCTCACGGGTTTCGGCATTGTTCATAACCGCATTCAGATGCGACAAAATGCCCCATGACTCACTCATGTTATTTTCAAGTTGATCGACTTCGGTCAATGTTGCAAGTTGGGCTTCTGTGCCTTGAGGAACTTCATTGAGTTGATTTAAGAAGTTCTGACCATTTTGAATCGTCTGTTCGATCTGTTGTTTTAATTCGGCAAGTTGAATGCGATCAAACTGAGGAACGGGAAGTGTCGCTTGCTGTAGTGTCATTGTATTTTTGCCATATCATCTTTAAACATAGTTATAGATGTAGGGCTTAGCGAGGGAGAAATCAAGGTTGATTGATTATTTATTCGTTGGGTTTTGCGTTGCGACTTGGATTTCATCAATCGACAGTACATATGTGCCAAAATAACTTTGACGTGTCGATAACTTCAATTTGAGTTGATGGTTTTTATACGCTTGATATTCAGTCAATGTCATTCTAAAGATCGGTATGTCGGAATAAGCTGTTTTAAAAAAATAGATATTTCCATGTCTCGTGTGCTTTTTTTCGGCAATCGCTGATGCCTCTATCCTTTCCGAATCTCCAGTGGTATACGTCCAGATCATTGGAAGCGTACCCGCCAAGTTGAGCCAGAGTATGGGAATAATGAATAAAGGGAAAATAAATAAAGCATAATGTTTAGGTTGTTTTTGTACTTTCTCCCATTGTCTAGGAATTACCCATTCCTGTTTCTTTTTCAGGTAGAGAAAATAAATGAGGAGTAAAGCATAGAGAAAACAAGAAATGATCAAGGCGACAATTTCTACTAGTAGAACTAGGTGAAAAATCACTCCAAAATATAGATATAGCGGCACAGATTGTGAAAAAGAAAAAGAGTATATAAACGTAATAATGATAATAATATTTGGTGATGCGGTAATGAGGCATTAGGATTTTATTTATATTCAAAAATAGTCTATCTATTCATTCTATAACAAAAAATAAGAGAGCCGAAGCTCCCTTATCTTTTATCAATTACTCAGCCTTTGCTTTCGCATTCGACTTTTTCTTTTTCACTTTCTTTTTGGCCTTTTCTTTCGTTTCAGGCTTAGCAGCTGCTTTTTTAGCTGGCTTTTTGCTATAAGAACTTGGTTTGTTCTTATCCTTTTTCTTACGCACAGGCTTTTCGCCGTCTTCACTCACTTTAGACTTCGTAGATGCGGGTTTGCCAAATACTTCTTCAGTTGTTGAAGCACGATTTGAGCTAGAAGGATTCGCAGTACGAGGGGCTTTCTGGCGAATCACACGACCTAAGTGCGTTAATTGTTGAACCAACTGGAAATCAATTTTACGTTCTTCCAGATTTACACCTGCCACTTGAATCTTGACTTCATCACCGAGGCTAAATGATTGACCACGATTCTGACCGATTAAGCTTTGGCTGGCTTGATCATACAGGAAGAAGTCTTCACCCAATTGGCTGACATGAATCATGCCATCAACATAAAGATCTTTGAGGGTGACGAATAGGCCGAACTCAGTCACGGCACTAATGATACCAACAAACTCATCGCCTAAATGCTGTTGCATATAATGGCATTTCAACCATGTTGTCACACTACGTGAAGCTTCATCGGCACGACGTTCGGTTTGTGAGAAATGCTCACCCGCATCATCTAATGCTGCACCTGAAAGCGGGTAAGGTTTCTTATCAAGATAAGCCTTAATCGCACGATGTAACAATAAATCAGGATAACGACGAATTGGCGAAGTAAAGTGTGTATACGCTTCATAAGCAAGACCGTAATGTCCCGCGTTCTTCGCGCCATAATATGCTTGCATCATTGAGCGTAATAACACTGCATGAATACTTGGTGCATCTAAACGATCTTTGGTCGCTTCAATCACGGCTTGGTAATCGGCTTGGGTTGGCTGCTCAGGGAATGGCAAGCCGAGTAATTTCACAAAGTCACGGACTTTTTGAATACGTGAGAATTCAGGTGCTTCATGCACACGATAAAGCATTGGAATATCATGCTCTAGAGCATATTCAGCTGCTGCAACGTTTGCCAGTAACATACATTCTTCAATCAGCTTATGTGCATCATTACGTGTACGTGGCAAGATTTCCTTGATTCCACCTAACTCATCAAAGGTCATGTAGGTTTCAATGGTTTCAAATTCCATTGCATGACGTTCAGCACGAAGGCCTTTTAAGGTTTGATAAAGCTGGAATAAGGTGTTCAGCGATTTATGAATGGTCTTATCTTCAGGGATAGCATCCGTTGTGCCTTCAAAATATTGACCGACTTGGGTGTAGGTCAAACGCGCTTTAGAATGCATCACCGCAGGGTAGAATTCATAACCTGTGACTTTACCTGCACGAGAAAGTTTTAAATCACAGACCATACATAGGCGGTCAACATGTGGATTTAAAGAACATAAGCCATTGGATAATGCCTCTGGCAGCATTGGTAACACGAAGTGCGGGAAATACACCGATGTTCCACGATCTTCCGCTTCTTCATTTAACGGAGAATCTAAACGAACATAATGGCTGACATCTGCAATGGCGACGACAACGCGGTAACCACCGCCTGGGCGTTTTTCAGCAAAGACCGCATCATCAAAGTCACGTGCATCTTCACCATCAATTGTAACCAATGGCAGATCACGTAAATCAACACGACCTTGACGATCCTGCTCAGAAGGCTCTTTAAAGCTTTCTGCTTCTTTAATCACAGCATCTGGAAATTCATAAGGCAAACCAAATTCTAAAATGGTTTGCGGAATGATGATTTCCGTATCTGCTTTGTCTGCCATGGATTGAACCACATGACCTGTCGCCAGTTCTTCACGGGTCGGATAGTCATCAATGGCAACACGCAACATATCACCAACTTTGGCATTGGCATGTTCAATCAATTCTTTTTCTAAGGTAATCGGTTGATGCTGGTTTGGATTGCTGGGTTGAATGAAGTATTCACCGTCATGCTCAGAGACTTTACCAATAATCTGCTTAACGCGGCGTTGTACCACTTCGGTAATAAAACCCCAAGCTTTGCCTTTACGGTCAACAGACGTTTGGCGTACTTTAACGCGATCACCATTAAAGACCAGACGTAACTCTCGTTCAGGCAGAAGAACATCATCCTGACCAGCAATATTGGCGGTGCCCAGTCCTTTACTATTGATATAGACCGTTGCTTCATGGCTCGGTAAATCTGTTGCAGGCTGGTATTTGAAACCATCCTTCATTAATTGCCCATCACGCACCATTGCGCTTAAACGATGGTTTAATGCATCAATACTTTTTTGATCTGGGATATTAAAGTGGTCAACCAGCTCTGCATGAGACTGTGCAGTTTTTAATTGTTCTAATGTAGTTAAAATAAGAGTTCGGCTAGGAATAGGATTATCGTAACGTTGCGCTTCTGCTTTTGCTTCGGGATCAGCCCAATTTTTAGTCATATCGTTTCATTTCACATCTGGCAGATCGGTTTAGCATAAGTCATTCAAACTCTAACTGCACGTCAAAGATTGCAAGATTCTGTTTATCGCTCCGATCTGAATAAAGGAGAGAACACTATATTAACAAGCGTAGAACTAAAAAATGCTGAAAAAATGCGTAAATTGATTAAAAAGTATTTGATTGAGCTGAAATAGTGGAAAAAAATAGGAACATCCCTTGTGTAATGTGGTTTTAGTTTGTATTATTGCGCTCGTGTTACGGTGAGATGGGTGAGTGGCTGAAACCACATCCCTGCTAAGGATGCATACGGGTAACTGTATCGAGGGTTCGAATCCCTCTCTCACCGCCACTTTACTTAAGGCGCTCATAGCTCAGCTGGATAGAGCACTTGGCTACGAACTAAGGGGTCGGGAGTTCGAATCTCTCTGAGCGCACCAAGTAAAGATTTAAAGTAACACATGCCATTATTGGCAACCTAAGTAATGCGCTCATAGCTCAGCTGGATAGAGCACTTGGCTACGAACTAAGGGGTCGGGAGTTCGAATCTCTCTGAGCGCACCAACTTAAATAGAAGAAACCGCTTAACTGCGGTTTTTTTGTGCCTGAATTTTGTGTTTTTACATATTTAACTTATTTAGAAAGCACTAGTTTTATTATTTTTATTCAACTACTTAAGTTGAAATTTATGTTCATGTTTTTCTAAAATTTGATAAAGATAACCCACTGTCCCAAGCACACCCACCATACGGATCACATGAAATGCGGTCACCATAGGCACGCCGAGCTGTAACACATTGGCGGTTAATGCCATTTCAGCAACACCACCTGGGGCAAGACCTAAACCAAGTGTGGGTAAGGGAATCTCTGTCCAGAAGGTGAGGCCGTAGGCAAGCCAACCAGCGAACAGAATAGCGCCTAGATTGCTTAGGGCCACAATACTGAGATAATGCGGTGCAGTTTTGAAAAATCCTGGCTTAAATTTATTGCCTAAAGACCAGCCCAGTAAGACTTGGCCTAGATGTAAAATAGATGTTGGCATCGCCGACAGGTGAATATCTTGTGTAGTAAATAGAATTGCAACCAGTAGTGCCCCAAAGGTCCAAGGGTTTGGCAGCTTGTAATATTTAAAAAGACGGCTGGCAAAGTAAGCCAAACTTGCTAACAGGGCAAGACCATACCAATTCACTTCGCCATGACGATGAAGCGTACTGTGATCAAGGCCATGCCATCCCATAAATTGATAAAAAAATGGAACGATGACCACCACCATTAATACACGTAAGGTATGGGCAGAGGCAACTTTATCGACGCGGGCTTGATAATGCTCAGCCAAGTTAGACATTTCATTTGCACCACCGATTGCGGAAGCAAACCAAGCAGTTTTAAAGTCAACATTTCCCCAGCGATACAATATGGCAGAGCCGATTGCACCCAAGAATAAGGCAAAGAGTAGCCCGCCAAGCAGAAGAGGCCACTGCATTGCAATCAGTTGAATCATTTGAGGAGTAAAATAGAGACCCAGCGTTAGTCCTAAAATCGACAAGCCGATATTACGTGCGCTGTGATGGCATTCGATCGGCGCATGATTCATTTTAAGAAATGCGGTAATGAATAAAGGCCCAAGTAGCCATGGAAGTGGCAGATGTAACCATTCCGCCAAGTGGGTACCTAAAAAGGCAACCGCTAGACTCAACGCATACTTGAGGTACATCATTCAAGCCACCGAAAATAAGTGAATAAACCAAAGCAAAGGTGCCAATAGCAATACATGATTGCTATTGGCCATGCAATTAAGATCTTTGACGTTTGCTACGTAACCAGCGAATCAGTGGCAACACAATCATGATACCTGCCATGATCCATAACACCTTCGTGATATAACCATCAAAGAGAATAAATAATTCACCATGTGAAATAGAAAGAGCACGACGTAAACTGGACTCCATCAATCCACCCAGTACAAAGCCAAGGATTAATGCCGAAAGCGGAAAGTTGAGCTTACGTAAAATATAACCAAAGATACCGAGTACGACCATTAAAATCAGGTCGAATATCGTACTGTGGATGGCATATACTCCAACAAAACTTACCGCTGCAATGGCGGGTAGTAAAATGAAATGTGGAACACTCAGGAGCTTGGCAAAGTAGCGAACCAGTGAAATGTTCATAAATAGGAGCAGGGCACTGGCAATAAAGAGCGAAGCAATAAGTCCCCACACAATCGTTGGTTGCTCGGTAAAGAGTTGTGGACCCGGCGTAATATTATATAAAGTTAAAGCGCCCATCATGACCGCTGTCGTTCCAGAACCAGGCACGCCCAAAGTCAACATTGGAATAAACGAGCCACATGCTGAGGCATTATTCGCAGCTTCTGGCGCAGCAATTCCGCGTAAATCTCCTTCACCAAATTTACTGTCTTTACCTGCCAGCTTGCGTTCACTGGTATAGGCTAAAGCACTGGCAATCGTGGCACCTGCACCGGGTAAAATACCAATAATAAAGCCTAGAAAAGAACTGCGAAGGGTAGAGCCGAGTGTAAAAGTAAATTCCTTTAAATTGAATAGACTACGCTTACCTTGTCCTAACGCTTTTTGCCCAATCGCCGTTTGTTCCAGCATGATCAGGATTTCACTGATACTGAAGAAACCAATCACGATCGTGGTAAATTGAATTCCATCACTTAAACTGACAGAGTTAAAAGTGAAGCGATATACACCTGTTACGGCATCTACGCCCACTGTCGCGAGTAATAAACCAATTAAAGCGGAGATTGCTGTTTTTACAGGTTGATCACTGACTAAACCACTTAAGCAGGTGAGTGCAAATACCATCAGAACAAAATATTCGGCGGGGCCAAACACAATCGCCCATTTTGCCAAGAGTGGTGCGAATAAAATAATCCCAACAATGGCAATGATACTTCCGATAAATGAGCTCATGGCTGACAATGATAATGCAATACCAGCTTTACCCTGTTTAGCAAGTGGATAACCATCAAGCGTTGACATAATGGCTGCCGCATCACCTGGCACATTGATCAGAATTGCTGAAATTCGTCCCCCAAACTCACAGCCTAAATAGACCGAAGCGAGAAGAATCAGTGCGCTTTCAGGAGGTAGGCCAAGCGCGTAGGCAAAGGGTAAAAGTAATGCCACGCCGTTAATCGGGCCTAAGCCGGGTAATAAGCCGACAATGGTTCCGATAAATGCGCCAATAAGGGCAATAAATAAGTTTTGTGGGGTCAGTGCAACCTGAAAACCGTACATTAAATATTCAAAAACATCCATTTATTCTTCCCCGTTTTAATTAAAGAGGCCTAATGGCAGAGGGACATCTAGTACATAATCAAATAGTCCGTAGAGTAAGAAACCAAAGACAATGCCAGTGACAAGTGAAGCCTTGAGGCTGCCACCGAAAAGAGGGCCGACCAGAAAAAACATCAGGGCAGTCGCGATAGGAAAACCTAAAAGCTCAAAAGTGGTTGCGTAAATCAGCATGAATAACATGAGCAAACCGACTTTTTTTAAGATGCTTCGGGATAGCCCTAGGTTAAGTAACTCTGCAAGTTTCTTGGGCCGAATAACGAGATAAAAACAACATAGAATTAATAGTAATAATAGAAGTGCGGGGTAGGGTCTTGGCCCTAATGGATCATAGGCAATGGGTGCAACATAGCTCCAGCATAAATAAAGCAGACCAAGACTCACAATCCCTAAAATCCCTGAAAAAATTCTTTCTATGGGCATAATCATTCCTTTTCTGATCTGGTTTTTAGATACATTTCAGGACACTGGAGTTTCAGCGAGAGAAACCTCCAGAGGCTGAAATACTTTTATTTATTGTTTTCGGGATTATTTGGTAATGAGTTCGAACTCTTTGGAGAGATCTCTTAACTGATTGGTTTGTTGTAAGACGAATTGATCTAACTCAGCGCCAGTCATCGAAAATGGCAGTAAATCAAACTGTTCGCGGGTCTGAGTGAACTTTGGATCAGTGAGCATTTTGTCGAATGCTGTTTTCCACCATTGATAGGCTGCATCACTCACTTTTGGACCAACGTAATAGCCTCGTACAACAGGCCACTGGATGTCATAACCTTGTTCTTTTGCTGTCGGGATATTTGCTAGGGAATTAGGGAGTCGTTCTGGTGCAAAAACTGCAAGAGCACGTAACTTGCCTGATTTAACATGAGGAATAACCTCCGCAATGCCTGCACTGACGACTTGAATATGATTGCCTAAAACTGAAGTAATGGCTTCACCACCACCTTCCATCGCGATATAAGTCATATCTTTCGGATTGACGCCAGCGGCTTTCGCCAACATTGCGGTTTGCATCCAGTCCTGACCACCAACACTGCCACCCGCACCAAAGCTAATCGATTTCGGATTTTTCTGAAGAGCCTGAATCAGGTCATTAAGATTTTGGTAGGGTGATTCGGCACTCACAGCAACAACGCCGTAGTCTGTACCAACCACTGCGAGCCAGCGTACGTCTTTTTCGGTGTATTGTCCGAATTTGCCTTGGGCTAAATTAAGGAGTGAGCCTGTTGAGAATGCGACAATAGCATTGTCATTTGCTGGATCATTAGCGACGATCTTGTTATATGCCACTGCACCCACACCGCCTGGCATGTAGGTCACTCGCATTGGAGAGTTGAGAAGTTCAGTTTCTCTAAATGCTTTTTGTGCCAGTTTACAAGTCAGGTCAAAGCCACCACCCGGTTTAGCAGGGGCAATACATTCAGGACGTTTGGGTTCTCCGACTTGGCCTTTGCTCTTATCACATGCAGATAAACCGAATCCTAAGGTGATCAATGTACTTGTGAATAAAATTTTTCTTAACATTTTAAATGTTTCTCCGTAAACAATTATATTGATATGCAAATTCATGCATATTTAATGGTGCTGCTTTTAATAAGAGTTTAGAATTTCTATTAATAATTGAATTTTAGTTTGGAGGTGGTCCATTAACCTCTGTTTTAGATTTTTACTATTGTGTGACTTGGTTATTATTGAGATTAGCACTATATTTTATGAGTCAATGGTGTGGTTTTAAAATATTCCTATATTGTTAATTTATTTGGAGTGTTAGGTGTTTTTAAAAATGGATGTAGAAGGTACGGATTGCTGAATTTAAACGGTTTTAATTTTTTAATGGATTAATCTGATGAGTAAAATGGTTTTTCCTGTCATAAGGGGGGATTTTGCTCATGAGTTTAAAAGCCAGAAATATAACTTCTGGCTTTTAATGATTATAAATTCTGAGCGATGTAGGGACTTAGAACTTAAATTCTAAACCTGTGCCTACAAGAGTTTGACTATCCTTTAGATTTGCCTGTTTAAAGCGTGCATAGCCTGTATAGCCATACGATCTTACCTGCTTGCTAAATGAATAACCGACACCTGTCATGATTTGCTGGGCTGTATAGTCGGCAGATTGATCTTTAAAACTGGTTTTGTTGGTGCTGTATTGGGCTTGCACATTCCATTTTTCATGATTTGGAATCTTGTATTCCGTACCGATAAGCCAGCCCACTGAATCATCAATATTGGCTGCACCTTCCTGATTCCCTTTTGCCTCTTCGATCTGAGATTTCTGGATCAAAGCTTTTAAAGCAAGGTCGTCGGTTGCTTTAATACGAGTGATTAAGCGTGTTGTGTTTGCGGCAGCCAATACACCATCGATGTTAATATTTGTGTCTGATGCGTTCAGGAAACCTTGCCCTAAAAAGTTACTTGGGATCGCCTTATCATAGGCAATACCTGCGACAAGAAATGGATTGGTATAGGTCAGAGAGCTTGACCACGCATCACCTAAGCCTTTACCGTCAACAGTAACGCCCCCTTGACTGCTTTTGATACCTTGGCCTTCTCCAGTTGCCAGAAGGGCAATAAATTCAACATTGGCATCCTGACCTACAGAAAACTTAGGTGATTCATATAACACCGAATTATTAATCCGGTTTTCACCAGGCATAATGCCAGTGACATCTGCGGTATTACGAACATAGTTGTTAAAGCTATCTACTGGGCTTGAAAGTCTCTTTAACGGTGAATTATGTTTGCCAACTTTTAGCGTACCTAGATATTTATCTTTTAAACCTACATATCGATCCCGTTGTGACCAATCGGTACCATCTCCATCAGCATTAAATGCCCATTCGACTAAGTAAACTGCGTCTAAACGATCTGTTAGTTTTTCCTCACCTTTAAGACCGACAAAGGAACTATTCGTGTTGATTTTCCATACATCTTTATTTTTTGTATGGGCATTCTTTTCGGGTAAATAATCAACACTGGCGTCGATCTCACCATACATGTGAGGAGCAGCAAATGCTGAACTGGTGATGATCGTGAATATGCTGGCAATTAAAACCGTAACTCTCATTTTTTCATCCTGAAAAGTTTATAAAGCATCCCTTAGGGATGATGTGTCATTGTTGTGTTATTTAAAAATATTAAAATGCTTAAGCCTTTAATACAGGTAGATTTTTAATAGAGTGAATAGTTTTTATCAAGCGCTATAGCGGAGTGATTATTTGAGTTTTTTAAATGGAATTATTTTAATCTTTTGTGGGGATGTTTATTATTTTTTTAGAATTTATATTTTATTTAAGTGGATTTAGGGTTTTTATATGAGCTGTTTTTTTAGGAGTGAGCGGTTGTTTTATTAAAAAATAAAAAAGCCGCTAATAATAGCGGCTTTTTTCTTGATTTGTTTAGAAGTGATTTACTGAGCTGAAGAGATGATCAGTTAAATTACCTAAAGAAGATTGAAGCGATACAAGGTCGGTTAAAGAACCACCATTTGGATTTGGTTCACCCACCGCAATACCTGAACTTGAGGAAACTGTTCCTGTAATCGCATCTAAAATTCCATCAACGCTACCATGGATACTGTAGTCGCCATTTCCAGCACTAATACTAATGAGGTTATTGAGGCTATCAAGCGAGCCATCACCGAAGAGGGTGCTCACGTGGTCTTGTAATGTATCAACAGCCACATTTACGCTACTAATCACGGTCTGGATTGGTTGAGCGATACCAGAAATAATATCTCCGCTATTTACGCCGCCGCCAATGCCGCCTGTAATACTGCCGATAATGTCAGTGATTGAGCCTAAAGGACCGCCTTCACCACCACCTATACCGCCAGTGATTCCACCGATGATGTCAGTGATTGAGCCTAAAGGACCACCTTCACCGCCACCGATACCACCCGTAATACCTCCGATAATGTCAGTGATTGAACCTAATGGGCCACCTTCACCACCACCGATACCGCCAGTGATGCCGCCGATAATGTCAGTAATTGAACCTAAAGGACCACCTTCACCACCACCGATACCACCAGTAATGCCACCGATGATGCCAGTGATTGCGCCTAAAGGACCGCCTTCACCGCCGCCAATACCGCCCGTAATGCCACCTAACAATCCACCAACATCAGTGAGGTCACCTACTGCATGTTGAACCAGATCAGAAGCTGTTGAACCATTGGTAATTAGTGTACCGACAACACCAGTAAGAGAACCCGCAGCACCGCCAATATCAGCGCCTGCTAAGTCAGAAATAGCTTCAAGTGTACCGTTTACTGTATCGCGAGAAGTTTCAAAGGTGAGGGTACCGAGATTAGTCAGGTCGGTAACTGGATGAACACCCGGAAGTACGCTACCAATTGCACCACCGACCGTGCTAATACCTGTATTGATAATATCTGTTTTCAGGCTTTCGACACCTTGCAGTACATCAATACCAGTTTGAATCACGCCAGTGACAGGATTGTTACCAAGGTCACCGCCTGTGATACCACCGATGATTCCAGTGATCGCGCCAAGAGGCCCGCCTTCACCACCGCCGATACCGCCAGTAATACCACCAATGATTCCAGTAATTGCACCTAAAGGACCGCCTTCGCCACCATCAATACCACCAGTAATACCACCGATAATGTCAGTGATCGAACCTAAAGGACCGCCTTCACCACCACCGATGCCACCAGTAATTCCGCCGATGATTCCAGTGATTGCACCCAGAGGACCACCTTCGCCGCCGCCAATACCACCAGTAATACCGCCGATAATGTCAGTGATTGAGCCTAATGGGCCACCTTCACCACCACCGATGCCACCAGTGATTCCACCGATGATGCCAGTGATCGCACCAAGAGGACCACCTTCACCGCCGCCAATACCGCCTGTGATACCACCAAGCAAGCCACCAACATCAGTGAGGTCACCAACTGCATGTTGAACCAGACCAGAAGCCGTTGAACCATTGGTGATCAGTGTACCGACAACGCCAGTAAGAGCACCCGCAGCACCACCAATATCAGCGCCTGCTAAATCAGAAATGGCTTCAAGTGTACCGTTTACAGTATCGCGAGAAGTTTCAAAGGTGAGGGTACCGAGATTGGTCAGATCCGTAACTGGATGAACACCCGGAAGTACGCTACCAATTGCACCGCCTACAGTGCTAATACCTGTGTTGATAATATCTGTTTTCAGGCTTTCGACACCTTGGAGTACATCAATACCAGTTTGAATCACGCCAGTGACAGGATTGTTGCCTAGATCACCACCAGTGATTCCACCGATGATTCCAGTGATCGC
>NZ_LRPD01000008.1:0-78822 GCF_001605865.1 Acinetobacter sp. NRRL B-65365
CTGCAGTCACATCATCAATCGTTAAGGCGGCGCCAGTGTTATCTGGTGCTGTGATATCTACAGTATAAGTTTGTGTATCGGTGACTGTGCTACTGTTACCTGCTGCATCGGTGAAGGTTGCAGTCGCATCAATAGTCTTGTCACCATCAGCCACTAAATCACTACCTGCCACATCTGCAGTCCAGTTACCTGTCGCTGCATCAACAGTTGCGGTGTAAGTCACCCCATTAATAACGAGAGTCACCACCGTGGTTGCTGCATCTGCAGGGATACCGGTTAAGGTACCTGTCACAGTCACTGTGCCAGTTGATTCTGCGGCATTCAACACGTTGTCTGCAGTCACATCATCAATCGTTAAGGCAGCACCAGTATTATCTGGTGCTGTGGTATCTACAGTATAAGTTTGTGTATCGGTGACTGTGCTGCTGTTACCTGCTGCATCAGTGAAGGTTGCAGTCGCATCAATAGTCTTGTCACCATCAGCCACTAAATCACTACCAGCAACATCAGCAGTCCAGTTACCAGTTGCTGCATCGACAGTCGCGGTGTAAGTCACACCATTAATCAGTAAAGTGACAACAGTCGTTGCTGCATCGGCTGGGATATTCGTTAAAGTACCTGTGATGGTCACAGTGCTTTCTGATTCTGCTGCATTCAATACATTATCGGCAGTTACGTCATTAATGCTTAATACCGAACCTGTTGTATCTGGTGCATCCGTATCTACTGTATAGCTTTGATCAGCATTGATTGGTCCAACACCAGTAACTTCAACCGTTACATTGATTTTACTGTCCGTATCTGCTGTCAATTCACTACCTGGAACAGTCACACTCCAGACACCGCCTGTTTGTAAGGTAGTCGTGTAATCTGTGCCATTAACATTGACAGTGACTTTATCTCCAACAGTAAAGCTTCCAACTACTGAACCACTGATGGTTTGATCAACACCAGCTTCAGCTGCATTGACGACGTTATCCCCAGCAATCGGGTTAATCACTACAACTGGTGTGGTGATATCTACGGTGTAAGTAAGGTCTGCTGTAACATTACCAACGTTACCTGCTGCATCTGTTGCCTGAATAGTTACATTAATGGTTTTATCTGCATCAAGTGCCAGTTGACCACCGTCGACTGTAATACTCCATACACCACCAGTCTGAACTGTTGTAGTGATATCTACGCCATTGACATTGACAATAACGACATCACCAACTTTATATTCGCCTGTTACGCTACCACTAATCGTTTGATTTGTACCAGCTTCTGTTGAGTCCAGAATATTGTCACCAGCAACAGGATTAATCGTAATCGTTGTTGTACTGTTGTCAGGTGCTGTTGTATCAACCGTATAAGTATGATCTGCAGTAACTGTACCAACGCCTGTTACATTTACAGTTACATTAATGGTTTTATCTGCGTCCAATGTAAGCTCAGCGCCAGTAACCTCAATACTCCAGTTTCCGTTGTTATCTAGAGTAGTGGTGTAGTCTGTGCCATTGACATTGACAGTGACCTGATCTCCAACAGTAAAGCTACCAACCACTGAACCACTGATGGTTTGATTGACACCAGCTTCTGCTGCATTCAGAACGTTATCACCTGCAATTGGATTAATTACAACAACAGGTGTGGTGATATCGACAGTATATGTTGCATCAGCAGTTACATTACCTACATTACCTGCTGCATCTGTTGCCTGAATAGTCACATTAATGGTTTTATCAGCATCAAGAACCAACTGACCACCGGCAACTGTGATACTCCATAAACCACCCGTCTGAACAGTTGTCGTAATGTTTATGCCATTCACATTAACAGTGACTACATCACCAACACGATACTCCCCTGTGACTTTACCACTGATGACCTGATTAGCACCTGCTTCTGTTGAATCAACAACATTGTCACCCGCAATTGGGGCAATTGTAATTGTAGTCGTGCTGTTATTTGGTGGAGTTGTATCTACAGTTTCCGAGCCTGGTGCAGATGGGTTACCTGCTGGATCTGTAGCAATTGCTGTAACTGTATCACCATCTTTTAAACCGCCAGGATTAGGTACTGTCCATTCACCTGTAGTTGGATCTGTATCAACCTCAACAGTTGAACCGTTAGGGAAAGTGACTGTGACCGTTGAACCTGGTTCTGCTGTACCCTTAATTGGGTCAGTGCCGTTGATCGGATCAATCTCTGGCGCTGCCGGTGCAGTCACGTCAACAGTATAGCTTTGGGTATCGGTGACTGTGCTGCTATTACCTGCAGCATCTTTAAAGGTCACTGTTGCATCAATAGTTGTATCACTGTCAGCCTTTAAATCACTACCTGCAACATCCGCAGTCCAGTTACCTGTGGCGGCATCGACAGTCGCTGTATAAGTCACACCATTGATCACAAGTGTCACAACCGTGCTCGCAGCATCGGCTGGTACACCTGTTAATTTACCTGTAATTGTGACAGTCGAAGTCGATTCTGCAGCATTAAGAACATTATCTGCTGTGACTGGATCAACGCTAAATTCAACGTTATCCGTATTTGGAGGTGTGGTATCAATAACCACCGTTTCTGAACCTGGTGCAGATGGGTTACCCGCTGGGTCTGTGGCAATTGCTGTAACTGTATCGCCATCTTTTAAACCGCCCGGATTAGGTACTGTCCATTCACCTGTGGTTGAATCAGTAGGAACCTGAACGGTGCTACCATCAGGGAAAGTGACTGTGACCGTTGAACCTGGTTCTGCTGTACCCTTAATTGGGTCAGTGCCGTTGATCGGATCAATTTCTGGCGCTGCAGGTGCAGTCACGTCAACAGTATAACTTTGAGTATCGGTGACTGTGCTGCTGTTACCTGCCGCATCTTTAAAGGTGACTGTTGCATCAATGGTCGTATCACTGTCAGCCTTTAAATCACTTCCTGCGACATCAGCAGTCCAGTTACCTGTTGCTGCATCGACAGTCGCTGTGTAAGTCACACCATTAATGACGAGTGTCACAACCGTGCTCGCAGCATCAGCTGGTACACCTGTTAATTTACCTGTAATTGTGATAGTCGAAGTCGATTCTGCAGCATTAAGAACATTATCTGCTGTGACTGGATCAACGCTAAATTCAACGTTATCCGTATTTGGAGGTGTGGTATCAATAACCACCGTTTCTGAACCTGGTGCAGATGGGTTACCCGCTGGGTCTGTGGCAATTGCTGTAACTGTATCACCATCTTTTAAACCGCCCGGATTAGGTACTGTCCATTCACCTGTGGTTGGATCAGCAGGAACCTGAACGGTGCTACCATCAGGGAAAGTGACTGTAACAGTTGAACCTGGTTCTGCAGTACCCTTAATTGGATCGGTACCATTGATTGGATCAATTTCTGGCACCGCTGGTGCAGTCACGTCAACAGTATAACTTTGAGTATCGGTGACTGTGCTGCTATTACCCGCAGCATCTTTAAAGGTGACTGTTGCATCAATAGTCGTATCACTGTCAGCTTTTAAATCACTACCTGCAACATCAGCAGTCCATTTTCCTGTTGCTGGATCTACAGTTGCAGTATAAGTCTTACCATTAATGACGAGTGTCACAACCGTGCTCGCAGCATCGGCTGGAATACCAGTTAATGTACCTGTAACCTTAACTGTCGAAGTTGATTCTGCTGCATTGAGGACATTATCGGCAGTAACTGGATCTATATTAAATTGAACTCCATCCGTATCTGGAGGTGTTTTGTCAATAACAACTGTTTCCGTACCAGGTGCTGATGGGTTACCTGCTGGGTCTGTGGCAATAACTTTGATGGTATCGCCATCTTTTAAACCGCCTGGGTTAGGTACGGTCCATTCGCCTGTCGTTGGATCAGTCACAACATCAACGGTTGTGCCATCCGGGAAGGTTACAGTCACCGTTGAACCTGGTTCTGCTGTACCCGTGATTGGATCGGTACCATTGACCGGATCAATCTCTGGCGCTGCTGGTGCAGTCACATCCACGTTATAAGTTTGGGTATCAGTGACTGTGCTGCTGTTGCCTGCTGCATCGGTGAAGGTCGCTGTCGCATCGATAGTTTTATCACTATCAGCCAGTAAATCACTACCTGCGACATCAGCAGTCCATTTGCCTGTTGCTGGATCTACAGTTGCAGTATAAGTCTTACCATTAATAACGAGTGTCACAACCGTGCTTGCCGCATCGGCTGGAATACCAGTTAATGTACCTGTAACTTTGACGGTCGAAGTTGATTCTGCTGCATTAAGAACATTATCCGCTGTGACTGGATCTACATTAAATTTAACTGCACTCGTGTCTGGAGGTGTGGTGTCTGGATTATTATTTCCCCCATTATCACGCCCATGACCATCGCTGCCTCCGCTTGCTGCCGCAATGATACCGCCAGCGACTAAAGGAACCGCCCATAACCATGGATTCATTCCACCATCATGGTAAAGCAAAGGTTCTACAGATTGAATGGGTTGATAGACAACATCTGAAACTGGAACTTCTGGAGCAGCCTCTGGCACAACAGCTGGAGTCTCTTCTAAGTATACAGCCCCTTCAGTGTCAGCATCTGCATCCGCATCCGCGTCACTATCTGCATCCGCGTCATTTTCAGCATCTTTGAAACGTGCCCAAATGAGTTGACCATCTTCGCCCTGAAAAACAAGGCTATTATCTAAATTCGCTCCTTCATTAAAGAAGTTTTGAATAACAATCTGCTCGCCATTTTTCAGTAAAATAACGGCATTAGAACCATCTCTTTTTACTGCTGAGATGTCGTTTACTGGTATTTTCACCAAAACGACTGTGGCCTCAGATGGTAAGGACGCTGTTTTTCCCGTCGTATTTGCAAGGGTTTTATGGCTTTCCTTGGAAATAATTTGTATTTCAGACATGATTATATTCCTCAATTATATATTATTAATTTCAAATCAATTTCTAATTACGTTATTACTGAAGTTAAAATTATTTTTTCAAGTGATAGAGTTCACGACATTACTTTAAATCAAACCGAATAAATGTTAAATAGCTCACAAAACAAAGAAAATAAACTTACATTGAAATAATTTATGACACTTACACAACATTATGTTTTACAACAACAAAAAAAATAAAAATTACTTTACAAAATAAAAAAGTTACACTTTTAAACAAATAAATTTACAATGAAATAATGAGTTCCTAAAAAGTATTTTAATTAAATTAAACAAACTTTTTAAATATATTATTTAAATTAAAATAAAAACCATTCCCAATACTTTAATTAAATTAAACACACCATTTAACGATATTATTAATTTAAAAACAAAAAAGCCTTTTAAAATAAAAAGGCTTTTTTGAACAAATGAAAAAAATATACAATTAAAAGTTATCAGGATTTTCTAACCGTTTAACTTCTTCTCGTTTACTTGGATGATGCATCGTAGCCACCCCATCATCGGTTTTCTGATCCAATAGAATCTCAGGGTTATAGATGGTAATCGTTTCTCGCCCTAAAGCATCCTCACCAATAATATATTTAAAGCCACGACGGTTCATCTTGTTACACATGCGTTGATAGAGGCCTTTTAAACCTTCCTTCTCTTCATTTGGATTGTAGTAGAAAGCATTCATCACCGCAGGCAAACCGAGCCCACACACCACACCAGACAGCAATACACTAATAAAGGTATAACCAATCAGAATACTACTGTACTGGCTCAGCTCAGGAATGTTTGCAACAGCAAGGATCAAGGCAAGTGAAATACCACCACGCACCCCTCCCCAAGATAGAATCGCCAAGCTACCGTTATAGCTTTTATTACGGAACGATGGGAATAGAGCAAAAGCAGCAAAGTTGGCAGCAAAACGAGAAAGATGCAGGATAATAAAGGCAATAATCCCGCCAATAATCAGGTTAGCGCTAAGATCAAGAATAAAGAGTTCCAAACCAATTAATGTGAACAGGAAAGAGTTAATAATCCCTTCAACCGTATGCCAGAAGTGATTCACCTCACGTATTTCACGCTGTTCACGAATTTCTTGCCATTTATTACCGACAATCAGACCACCAATAACACAGGCAATTGGCGCTGACGCATGGGCAAATAGCGCAACCAGATAAGAACCACTGGCAAGCAAGGCTGTGGTTAAGATTAGCGATTCCATCTCATGTTTACCGCGTAATAAACGTAAGATTGCAAAACCGAATCCAAAACCGATAATCACCGCCACAAAGATTTCATAAAGTAAGGTTTCAACTGTTGCCAGTAAGGAAAAATGTTCACCTTGTAAAACTTTTAACAGCGTCATAAACAATGCAATACACATAGCATCATTAAATAAAGACTCACCTTCCAGCTTTACCATGAGATGGTGTGGTGCTCGAATTGAACTGAGCACCCCTTTAACCCCAATTGGATCTGTCGCCCCAAGTGCTGCGCCTAATAACAATAAAACGCCAATCGGGACTGGATAGCCAACCAACCATTGAAATAAATACAATAAACCTGCATAAAATCCTGCACATAACACCAGTGCAATGGTGGCTAAAATACCAATAGGTTTCCAGTAATTTCTTAAATCTGAAATTTTAAATTTGAGTGCGGAAGAGGTTAAAATAAAGCAGATAACACCATTAATTAAAAAATCATAAAAATCAATATTTCTTACAGCTGCTTCAATATTATGAATATTAATGGTAATAAACTGATTACCATTTAATAGACTTGCACCCCACTGTAAAATAAAGACAAAAATTGCTGAAACAATAGGAACACCAATCGCTTGAGGAAACCCAAGTATTCGCTTATTAAAAATGGTCGTGGCAATGGATAATGCAAAAATTACCGTTAATGCTTGTAAAAGAAAAAAATTACCCATACAACCTCTTTATTTATTTCAATTTTCAACACATATCATTTATTTAAACTTTAAAACTCAATGAGACATGAAGTTTAAAGTTCTTTGTTTTTGCAATTGAATAAAGAAGAAAGGTCTATGCTGCAGTTTTACTCACCGATTATTTATTTTTTATACACAAGTGATTTAGATGCAGTAATAAACCAATCATCCTCAATTCAGCATAGACATGTTATTTTACGTTAATTCTTCTTAGGCTTCGTATATCTTCCGTATAAAAATCAAGGACAAAAAACATCCACGCTTATGACTTAAACGTGTTGCATTGGTTGACATCACCTGATTTTAAACCAATCTGGAACCACTGCATGCGCTGCTCACTGGTACCATGAGTAAAACTATCGGGCACAACCTGTCCTGTTGCACGGCGCTGTAGATAGTCATCACCAATTTTTTCTGCCGCATCCATCGCTTCTTCAATATCCCCTTGCTCAAGGAATTGAGTACGCTGCTGATTTTGATGCGCCCAGATACCCGCAAAACAGTCAGCTTGTAATTCCAGACGCACAGAAAGTTGATTGCCCTGCGCTTGGCTCGCCTGAGCACGGGCTTGCTGTACCTGATCTGAAATACCTAACAGATTCTGGATATGATGTCCCACTTCATGCGCTATCACATAAGCTTGAGCAAAATCTCCTGCCTGATCCTGACGGGAAAGCTCTGTCTGGTTCTGCTCACCAGAAATGCCCATCTGCTGACGCATATCTTTAAAGAAAGAAGTATCAATATAAACCTTTTGATCTGCTGGACAATAGAAGGGTCCTATTGCAGCTTGTGCTGTACCGCAACCAGATCTGACCACGCCACTAAAGAGTACCAGACGAGGTGGCTTATAAGTCATTCCCAATTGCTGGAAAATCGGTGTCCAGCTATCTTCTGTATCTGCCAGCACCGTACCGACAAAATCACTCGCTTCTTTCTGCTCAGCCGTTAAGCTTTGCGGCGCACTACCTTGCTGAGAAGATTGTGCTGTCACAGCTTGCGTAGCCTGATATGCCTGTTGCGGATCGACGCCAAAGAATTTCCAGGCAACAAACGCCACAACCAGACCCAATATACTGATACCACCTGCTTTTGCTCCGCCACCACCACGACGGTCTTCAACATTGGTACTGACTCGACGACCTTTCCAGCGCATAACGACCTCACATAATTTTGATGATGACGATTCGGGTTTAAGTTGATGCCTTTGGCCAAACTTTCTGAATCAAGCTGACAATAAGCAATACAATTGCTCCAGCTACCAGTCCAATTCCAAGATTGATTAATGTTGGTGTCAATGCACCAATGATTGAACCTACACTTGGAATCAGCTCTAAATGATCAACTGTTTCTTCGGTAAAATGATGCAGTAATGGAATGGTATGCGAGATAATACCGCCACCGACTAAAAACATGGCAATTGTTCCAACAATTGAAAGTGTTTTCATCAAAATTGGAGCAAAACCAAGTAAACCACGTCCTATTTTATTCTTAAACTCAGAAGCCTGCTGGGTTAAATATAAACCTAAATCGTCAATTTTCACGATCATTGCAACCAGACCATACACCCCGACCGTCATGACAATTGCAATAATACTTAATACTGTCACTTTAGTCGTAAATGCTGCTGTTGCAACTGTACCTAACGAAATCACCACAATTTCAGCAGAGAGAATAAAGTCGGTACGAATCGCACCTTTTACTTTTTCCTTTTCAAATTTCGCCAGATCAACTTCGACTTCCTGTAAATCTTCACTTGCCTCTTCTGTTGTTTTGGCTTTTTTATGCTTCAAGGTATGAACGACCTTTTCGACACCTTCATAACATAGAAACAGACCACCGATCATCAGTAAGGGATTAATGAGCCACGGCGCAACCACACTGATGAGCAAGGCTAATGGCACCAGAATTAACTTATTAACAAATGACCCTTTGGCAACACTCCAGACAACAGGCAACTCACGATCTGCACGCACACCACTGACCTGTTGTGCATTCAGCGCCAAGTCATCGCCCAATACACCCGCAGTTTTTTTGGCTGCCATTTTGCTCATTACAGCAACGTCATCCAGAATCGTCGCGATATCATCCAGTAATAATAATAAACCACTCGCCATTTTTATTTCCTAATTTGTATTTATGTCGCTATTGTAGATTCCCTCAGTATATTCACAATATTATTTTTCAGAAAAAGTTAAAATTATCGCTGACGAAAAAAATTTATTTCTCGTACAATAATATCAATCTTATATCTATGAAATAACTGAATCTTGGAACATATCATGAGTAATATTGATCAACGTCCAATCATTTTGACAGGCGACCGTCCAACTGGACAACTTCATCTTGGACACTTTGTCGGTTCATTACGATCTCGTGTAGGTCTACAAGACAGTCATCATCAACACCTATTATTGGCTGATGCTCAGGCAATGACAGACAATGCCGATAATCCAGATAAAGTCCGCAACAACATTCTTCAAGTTGCACTAGATTATCTGGCAGTCGGCATTGACCCAACCAAAACCACAATTTGTGTGCAATCTTGCTTACCTGCACTGAATGAATTGACCATGCTTTACCTCAACTACGTGACTGTTGCACGTTTAGAGCGTAACCCAACCATCAAATCTGAGATCCAGATGCGTGGTTTTGAGCGTGATATTCCAGCGGGCTTCCTGTGCTACCCGATTGCGCAAGCGGCAGACATCACTGCATTTAAAGCAACTGTTGTGCCTGTGGGCGAAGATCAAATTCCAATGATCGAGCAAACTAACGAAGTGGTTCGTCGTGTCAATCGTCAAATCGGCCATGACCTGTTACCAGAATGTAAAGCACTCTTATCTAACATGGCGCGTTTACCAGGTTTTGACGGTAAAGCAAAAATGTCTAAATCATTAGGCAATACCATTGTGCTGAATGCTTCTGACAAAGACATCAAGAAAGCCGTCAATGCAATGTATACCGACCCGAATCACTTGCGTATTGAAGATCCTGGTCAGGTTGAAGGCAATATCGTATTTACCTATTTAGATGCTTTTGATCCAAATAAAGAAGAAGTGGAAGAATTAAAAGCGCATTATCGTCGTGGTGGTTTAGGTGACGGTACAGTGAAAAAACGTCTGGAAGGTGTATTGAAAGAGCTGATCACGCCAATCCGTGAACGTCGTGCCGAGTTAGAAAAAGATCCTGATTACATTATGGATGTACTCAAACAAGGCACTGAAAAATGTCGTATCATCACTCAACAGACCTTAGATGAAGTGAAAGATGGCTTAGGATTATTTAAATTCTAATTTATGTTATTTTTCACATAAAAAGCCCGATCACGGGCTTTTTTAATATAAGCATTTGATTTAAGTTTAATTTTAGAACTTCCCCATAAAATATAAAACTAACACTTTTTGTCACTTATTAACATGTATTAACAGTTATTAACATGAATACCTATGAACTTAGTCGGGATTTTAAATATTATTGCGTTGTAGATTAGCAAACACTAATCTCATGACATTTCTCCTTTCAACCGAAACTGTTTTAAACAGATTCGTTGTTCAACGCAATGACAACCCCAATCATTGCGTTTTTTTTCGTCTGTAAGAATGTGAACGATTTAGGTTGAAATTCAATCGCGTTAGATTTATTCTTATAACTGTTTTATTTTTATAAAAAATTTATTAATTATCTCTAAAAGAAATAAGAGAAACACTGATGATCTGGGATCTATTAACACACCCTTCTAATCTTATTTTTAGCACTGCCTTAATGCTATGTTTATTTATCGGTGTACTGGAATTCATCTTGCTGTTATTCGGTGGTAGTTCAAGTTTTCTGGAACAGTTTCTCCCTGATAGCCTGACCGATATTGACCATGCCGATGTTTCACTTGAACAGTCGGAAAATCTGTTCACCCAGCTTTTAGAATGGCTCTATCTGGGCAAAGTCCCTTTACTAATCTGGTTAATTATTTTCTTAACTCTTTATGCATTAACAGGCTTGATTATTCAGGACCTTTTTTTCCAGTTTACAGAACAATATGTATCGGCATGGATCATTGCACCTGCCAGCCTGTTTTTGGCCATGCCACTGGTACGTTATAGTGCAGCGCTGATTGCCAAGATTATTCCTAAAGATGAAACCACAGCAATTCAGCATGATGATCTGATTGGTCGTACCGCTCACATTATCTTAGGGGAAGCTAAGCCAAACTCCCCTGCACAAGCCAAAGTAAAAGACCAATTTGGTCAGACCCATTACGTCTTGGTTGAACCCGAATTTGATACGGTTTTCCATCAAGGTCAAGACGTTATTTTAACGCAAAGAACCAAAATTGGATTCCAAGCGATTGTTTCTTAGTTTTTATATTTATTACATGAGGGTGTTTAAATGTTGAGTTCAGCATTGACTGAAATTCTAATTATTACAGGTGTTATTTTTGCGGCACTGGTTTTCATCGGTATTGTTATCGCTCGTCTATATACGCGCTCAAGCAAAGAAGTCTCTTTCGTACGTACCGGTTTTGGTGGTGAAAAAGTCATTTTAAATGGGGGTGCAATCGTGCTGCCTGTTTTACATGAAATTATCCCAGTCAACATGAATACATTGCGTCTGGAAGTGAAACGTGCCGCGGATCAGGCACTGATTACCCGCGATCGTATGCGTGTCGATGTGATGGCAGAATTCTATGTGCGTGTTAAACCGATTGCAGAATCCATTGCAACGGCGGCACAAACCTTAGGTCGTAAAACTATGTCTCCACCAGAGTTAAAAGATCTGGTGGAAGGTAAATTTGTCGATTCACTTCGTGCCGTTGCCGCTGAAATGGCGATGGAAGAACTACACGAAAAGCGTGTCGATTTCGTACAGAAAGTTCAGCAAGTGGTCTCGGAAGATTTATCCAAGAATGGTTTAGAGCTTGAAACCGTTTCTTTAACGGGTCTCGATCAAACCAGCTTTAAATTTTTTAACCCGCAAAATGCGTTCGATGCAGAAGGTTTAACCAAACTGACTGAAACGATTGAAGATCGTCGTAAAAAGCGTAACGACATTGAACAAGATGCTGACTTGGCGATCCGTGCAAAAAATCTTGAAGCTGAACGTGCTCGTTTAGAAATTTCGCGTGAAGAAGAATATGCAAAGTTACAGCAAGAGCGTGAAATCTCGATTCGTAAAGCTGAACAAACCGCAGAAATCGCCTCTCAAGAAGCAGGTAAAAAACGTGAGGCTGAAGAAGCCCAAATTGCTGCTGAGCGTGAAGTGGAAATTAAACGGATTGCTTCGGCACGTGATGTAGAGAATGAAAATATCCAAAAAGCTCAGCTCATTCAAAAAGCACAGGTTGAACAGAAGAAAACTATTGAGCTGGCTGAGCAAGACCGCGCCATTGCCATTGCTGAAAAATCGCGTGCTGAATCAGAAGCCAAAGCGCAAGCTGACAAGGCCCGTGCCGAAGCGGTAAAAGCAGAGGAAGAAGTTGTGACCGTGCGTGAAACCCAACGCGCTGAACGTCAAAAAGCGGTTGAACTGGTTGCAGCAAAACAGGCTGCTGAGAAAGAAGCGATTGCGATTACCGTTGCTGCGGATGCAGGTAAAAAAGCCGCTGCCGATGAAGCAGAAGCGGTACGCATTGCGGCAGAAGCTGACGCTGAGAAAATACGCTTAAAGGCCAAAGGTGAAGCAGATGCGAAAGTGCTGCTGGCTCAAGCCCTAGAGAAACAATATCAAGTCGATGCAGAAGGTGCACGTGCAGTTAATGAGGCAGCCAACACCCTTTCTGCTGAGCAAGTAGAAATGCAGATTCGCTTGGCGTTATTGAAGCATTTACCAGAGATTATCCGTGAAAGCGTGAAACCGATGGAAAATATTGATGACATCAAGATCTTGCAAGTTAATGGTTTAAATGGCTTTGCTGGTGGTTCTGCAACTTCAGGTGAAGCCGTTGAAAACGGTTCAACCTCATTGTCTGATCAAGTGGTGAATAGCGCCTTACGCTACCGTTCACAAGCACCTTTAATTGATAGCCTAATGAATGAACTCGGTCTGCAAGGTGGCGACATCAATGGCTTGACTCAAAGTCTAAATAAACCAAAAGCAGAATAACTCCGATATAAATAAAAAAAAGAGTCTTCATTGTAAGGCTCTTTTTTATTGCACTTTTATTTGTAGTTCACCATGACGGTCGCCTGCGCATTGACACTCCCCGCGACGGCGGCAACATTATCTTTCTTATAATATTTTGCATAGAAATTTTTAGTTAAAGCTGGATTTGATCCTGTGCCCAACCGACCAAATGAATATTCTGTGCCATAGTTAATCGCTGAATTATTAGATACATCATACACTCGAATGCCGACATTACTGGTTGCAGCATTGCTATTGCTCAATACATTAGTGCTATTCGCGACATTGGCATTATCACTCATCGTAAAGTACAACAAGGTATTGGCTAAGCCATTACTACAAGTCGCCGTGATTGAAAAAGGGGTTTTCCCTCCAGCTTCTGTACCTGCTGTTGCTAAAGCGCTGGTTGCAATCGTGGGTAAAGTCACAATCGGATTGTTTAAGCTACAAGTCTTGGTATTTTCTGGATTCAGTGTTAGTTGCACAAAGCCCGATTGACTATCGATATAACGGTTCGATCCTTCGGTCATATCCACAGTGACCTTGCCTAAATCAAGCTGCACTGCTGGCGTACTTTCGGTCAATCCTGAAGTAAAATAAAACTTCAAATTAACAATATTGACGCCTTGGGTCGCAGACTCCCCTGTCGCATTGTTATACAAGCTCACCGTCTTGGCTAAAGCAACAACGGGCTTTCCAGACTTGGTATCCTGTATTTGAAAAGTCACATACGCATATTGATTAAAATAAGGACTACTGCTGTTGACGATTTTGTAATAAGTCGAACCGGCATAAGTGATCGTTTGATCAAAGTTGACGTTACTTCCCACTGTAGTGAAAGATGTAGTTTTTCGGTCAGGGAAATTATCCGTGATTTTGTTTGAACAATTTACCAAAGAATAAGCCGCAATCGATGTGGCAAAGTTGGTGACAAGTGTCCAGTTTGAAGTTGAGTTTGTAATACTGCTGGTATTTGTTGCCAAAGGCTGAGTTGGATTCGAAGTACACACGCCATTATCCGTAGCATAAGCATGTTGTCCCAGAGCCATGCCTAAAACAGTAAATAAGAGCGTAAATCCATATTTTTTTAGCATGATTATTTACACTCCACATCGATCATCTGTATACGATTCGGTTGCTTACTTTTCGGAAGCAGTTTTTCTGGCGTATCAATACGGCAACTATAAGATTCACTCATTCCCCATTGCACATATAGATCTTGTTTTAATAATTGTGCTTTTTCTATAAATAGCTGATTTGACTGACCAAACATGCCTGCGACTTGTCCTGCCTGATTCACCGCTTGTACACCAATCGGGATCTGCTGATTTACACCCTTAACCTGTACATTTAATAAAATATTTGAGCTTTGCTCGACGTCAAATTTGATTAAGGTTGAGCTATAACGACGTGGAATCACTTCTGCCTGATTCGCAGTTAAATTCACATCCAGAGGCAAATGCTTGGTATCTAAGCGGATGGTATTGGCTTCATAAGGAGAAACATTGGCATAAATCGCATTGCCCCAATAATCGATTTTACTTCCCCATGCATTAACAACATCAGCGCCATGCGCACCCTTTGCATGAACAATGGTAAAAGTGTCCGATAAATTATTGGTTGCAGTAATTCCATAAGGATGAGCGACAATGGCTCCTTTCGCACTGAAACCATATTGGGTCTGATCATCACTCCAGCCCGTCACAGCACCCAGTTGTATTTGAGGTAAGCTATAATTCATATTGGCTGAAACAGCAGAATTATTTTTTCCATTGTTCCAGTTCTGAGTCGTGGTTAACCCATAATTGAATTGATTATTTTCCCCTAATGTTCCCGTGAGACCTACATTCGCTGTGGTTGGATGACCGACGTTATCTGCATATTGAATATTCGAATATAAATTTGCCTGCTTTTTACGCCACTCTAAAGGTAAAGAGAAGCTCAGATATACCTTATTTTCTTTTCCAAAATCATTTAACTGATTATTATTTTGACTATAACCGATAGAATAGCTCAATCTATTCCAGCGATTACTATAGTTAATACTATACTGCACATAGTCTTTATCTGTATTCCAGTATTTATTTTGAGTTGCATTTAAATAAACAGAGCCAAAACCCTCTTTAAAGTTTTGATAAAGCGAAATATTAAATTGCTGTTTTAATAAATAGGTGAGGAAAAGACTATCGATTTCAGCTTGATTCAAATCATTAAAATTTCGTAAAGACATAGTATTACTTAATGTCATATATTCACGATCTTGATATTGTGCTGAAACGTTCAAAAAAGTATTAAGCGGACTATAGCTATATTGATAAGCAGCTTTATACCGCCAACCCGCATAGTCATTTTTTGCTAAGGTCGCATTTGATTTTTCCGCATCAAACCTTAGTCCACCTAGCCTTGTATTTTGTCCAAAACCGAATAAATAACTCTGAAAAACATGACTGAGATTGCTGCCAAGATATAAGCTGGAATAGTTGCTCAAGCCATATTCCGCACTGAGCTGACCAATATAATCATCTGATGTTTTATTGTTGATTTTGTATTGCCCAGAAGCAATGTTGTAATTTAATTGCCCCATTCGAACAAGGTTCATATTGCCTTGCATCGGTACAATAAAGCTATGTTTTTCCCCACCATTTTCAGTGACCTGAACAGTTAAATCACCATTGTTATTGACCGCTGTGAGATCATTAAACTCAAACTCACCTGCAGGTACGGTACGTTCGTAAATTTTTCGGCCATTCTGAAACACAGAAACCAAAGCATTGGTGTTGGCCAAACCACGAATCAAAGGTGCATAGCTACGTTGCGACATCGGAAGCATACTAATATCGGAAGCAAGCTGTAAGCCTCGTATTTGCGCCGAATCAATCGCATAAGTCTGGGTATTAAAGTCCCCCATTTCCAGCCGCGCTTTCAGAGCAGGAATATCTGTAGACAATACATTCAGATAAGATTGATAACCGCCGAGTTGCGTTCCATCTGAGTCAAAACTTCCAGCATGACGAAAGTTAAAACGACTGAAATTGAATCCACCGGTTAAATTCAGATAATTGCTGCTAACTTGTTCTTGCTGGTTCAATTTACTGGTGTAACGATTAAAATCATAACCGATATAAGCAGCAGTAACCCCCTGCTCAAATCGTTCAGGTGCAATATAACCTTCTGGCCGTTGATTAATAATTGCTAAAGGTAAAGAAATATCCAGACTTAATGCCGACATATCCAGATCATAGTAGGCATCTGGATTGAGCTCTTTAATTGTGAGACATGGTTTTTTAGGTAGTTTTTCCAAGACTTCTGGACGTAAATCCAGTCGTTTCAACAATTGCTCATCAATACATAGCACCGCCGTCAGCTCGGCATTCAAATGATCGAATTTAAGCGTAAGCTGACCCAATGAGCGATGATTATTAATACTGGTATTGAGTGAGTACACACCCGCAGCAACGCCATTGGTCTGGCGGAATGAAGTTAGATCAATGTCCTGATTGCGTCCGCCAAACAATGCACGTGCATCAAAGGTATAAATTCGATTATTTGATCCATCTCTCGCTTGCAATTTCTGATTTATATTTTCATTTTCTGCTGCGTAAGTACCCTGCATGCATAAAATAATAATGCTATATCTTAATGCATATTTCATTTATTCTTCGCCATTTATGACGGCTTGATAAGCCTGATTTCCACCATAATCATTAATCAGTAAATAGCTAATTTTTTGAGGCTTAAATTGAATTGCCGGTTTAAAACTCTCCTTAGAATAAGGTGCAACCATTAAAGGATCAGCATAAACAAAATTCTCTTTTTCCGGATTCAAACTGACATTATAAAAATTTACATAATAAGGAGATGGGTTATTCACCGTTACGCTTTTATTAGTTTCATTATATTTAAAGGTAACACTGGAAAATGCTTTTTCCTGTGTTACCTTTAAATTGACAGGACGATAAAATAGTTTAATACGTGAACGAATCGACACCTGTAATTTATTTTTTTCTGCTGTCTCTACCTGTTCAGATGCAGGCATATCCAAAATATTAAACCAATATAAGCTTTCTCTATCCTGAGGCAAAGCTGAGGTATCTTTCGCAATTAGGCGAAGCATTTGACCTTTGTTTGAAGCAATCTGGGCCAAAGGAGGCGTTAAGATAAACGGAATCTTATCCGCCTCTGGGATCTGATGCGGGTCACCATTGTCTAACCATGCCTGAATTAATGCAGGACGATCGTCAGGATTATTCAATTGAACAGTGACCGTATTCTGGTTGGAAGGAAAAATAATACGCGTCCCTGTAATCGTCACTCCTGCAAATGTTGCAGTAGAGATTGAACTGAGCATTGCAATGCGAAAGGCAATCGATGAGATACGCATATTTTTATATTTCCCCTGAACCAACCAAAATAAAACTACAATTATTTATAAATAATGCTGTAGCTTACTGATGACGTTACTGCACCAGCAGTTGTCGTACCTGTTGCGAAATAACGAGCAAAGTAATTGAAGTCATTGCTATTTGTACCAGCAGCAACACCTACACTGCTCGACTGAGCTGGTGCTGGTGCATTTACATCAATAACAGTCTGGTTATTCGTCAACAACTGGATATCAACCAATGTTGCGCCGCTTGTAGCCGTATTAATTAAGCGACCTGCTGCATTAACTTTAGCAACTTCTGATTCGAAGTAAGGCGTTGCATTTAAGCTGCTTGCTGTACAACCCGTACCCGTTAAGTTGATTTTAAATGCAGTAGTACCCGCCGTTGCATTCGCAGCGCCCAAAGCAGCCGTATTCACAGTTGGTAAAGTTACAGATGCGGATGCATTGCCACTTCCAGCAACGTTAGCACTACAAGTTCCAGCAACAAGCTGACCAGTAAAAGTGATCACGCCAGTTGCAGCAAAAGTCGTAGATGTTGCACATACAGCCAGGAGAGCAAGCCCTAAACTTAATTTTTTCATTTGAGAGTATCCATAAAAATTTGATTGATTTTTCATTACTTAGCTTCACCCCAAATTGTTTAAAATCTTTGTAAAAAAGCTATGCAATTCAGAAACAATAATATACACAAAAACAACATTTTCAATAAAAATTTGCAAACCAAGTCACACTTTCACAGGTTAATACACAATAATACGAGTTTTGTATTTTTCATGATTTAAAACATAAACTTAAAAATACCAGAGATTAAAATCACTCTTTTTTATGCTTTTCCTTTTTGGTCAGAAGGTGAATATTTTTGTCACTTTGGTACAAGTTATTGAAATTTAAACAACTCATCTGAATTTTGAAAATGTATAAAAAATAGACAAACACACAATGATTTATTCTTCTTTTTTGACTTGTGCGCTTAATTTTAATTTTTACTTATGAATGGTTTCTTTCGTCAAAATCTACTTATATTTATAGATCTCATCCAAATTTTTCGGACAATAAAAAAACCCCAATGTCTCCATTGGGGCTTTTTAAAGATTAAAAATCTAACGTATTACGCTAAACCTTTCTCTTTTAAAACTTGCAACATCGTTGAACCAAGCTCAGCTGGGCTACGAGTGTAAGCCATTCCCGCACGTTCAAATGCAGCGAATTTCTCTTCAGCAGTACCTTGACCACCAGAAATGATCGCACCAGCGTGACCCATACGCTTACCTTTAGGCGCAGTTACACCAGCGATGTAACCGACTACAGGTTTAGTCACGTTAGATTTGATGAATTCAGCAGCTTCTTCTTCCGCTGTACCACCGATCTCACCGATCATGATGATAGCATCAGTATCTGGATCGTCTTGGAACAATTGAAGCGCTTCGATCTGGTTCATACCTGGGATTGGGTCACCGCCAATACCGATACAAGTAGACTGACCTAAACCAAGCTTAGTTGTTTGAGCAACAGCTTCATAAGTCAATGTACCTGAACGTGAGATGATACCAATACGACCTGGTTGGTGAATGTGTCCAGGCATAATACCGATCTTACATTCGCCTGGAGTGATCACGCCTGGGCAGTTAGGACCAACTAAACGAGTACCGTTACCGTTAGTTTCCAAGTAGCGTTTTGCTTTAAGCATGTCGATTGTTGGAACACCTTCAGTGATCACCACGATTAGGCCAACACCTGAATCAACCGCTTCAACGATTGAGTCTAAAACGAATGGAGCTGGTACATAGATTACAGATGCATCAGCATTTGTTTCACGTACAGCTTCTTTCATTGTGTTGAATACTGGTAGGTCAAGGTGAGTTGTACCACCTTTACCTGGAGTAACACCACCAACAACTTTTGTACCGTAGTCTAAAGCTTGTGCAGAGTGGAAAGTACCGTTTTTACCAGTAAAACCTTGTACCAATACTTTAGTGTCTTTATTAATTAATACGCTCATGATTGATACTCCTTACGCTTTAACTGCAGCTACAACTTTTTCTGCGGCATCAGATAAACCGTTCGCAGAAATTAATTTCAAACCAGATTCATCAAGTAATTTAGCACCTAACTCAGCGTTGTTACCTTCTAAACGAACAACAACTGGAACAGTTACGTTTACTTCTTGAACCGCTGCAATAATTGCTTCAGCAATCATGTCACAACGTACGATACCACCGAAGATGTTGATTAAAACACCTTGTACAGAAGTATCAGCAAGGATGATTTTGAACGCTTCGATTACGCGCTCTTTAGTTGCACCGCCACCAACGTCAAGGAAGTTTGCAGGCTGACCACCATAAAGTTTAATGATGTCCATAGTTGCCATTGCAAGACCAGCACCGTTAACCATACAACCGATGTTACCTTCTAAAGCAACATAGTTAAGATCAAATTCAGATGCTTTTAATTCACGCTCATTCTCTTGAGATTTGTCACGTAAAGCAGCAACTTTAGGTAAACGGTAAAGCGCGTTAGAGTCGATACCTACTTTCGCATCAACACATAAAATATCGCCATTTTCACGAACTGAAAGTGGGTTAATTTCAAATAATGCAAAGTCATTTTCTACAAATGCTTGGTAAGCAGCGCCCATAATTTTTACAAATTGGCTAACTTGCTTGTCTTTCAAACCTAAAGCAAACGCAACTTCACGTGCTTGGAATGGTTGTAAGCCAACTAATGGATCAACTTCAACTTTGATAATTTTTTCTGGAGTTTCTTCCGCAACTTTCTCGATTTCTACACCACCTTCGGTAGAAGCCATGAAAGTAATACGACGGCTAGAACGGTCTACAACCGCGCCTAAGTAAAGCTCACGCTCAACTGGGTAAACGTCTTCAGCAACGATGATGCTGTTAACTGGTTGACCATTTGCATCAGTTTGATACGTTACAAGACGAGTACCAATGATGTTGTTAGCAAATTCGATGACATCTTCTTTAGATTTTGCAACTTTAACGCCGCCAGCCTTACCACGACCACCAGCATGAACTTGCGCTTTCATTACAGCGAATTTACCACCAAGCTGTTCAAATGCAGCAACTGCTTCGTCTGCATTTGTTGCCAAGATACCTTCTTGTACTGGCATGCCATATTCTTTCAATAATGCTTTAGCTTGATACTCATGTAAGTTCATTTAGTTACCTACTATGTTGTTTGTGTGATACAGCTAGATCTTCTTAAAATCAGGCTGCTACATATTGAATAAATGATTGCCCGAACCAGACAATCATCATCATTCAAAAAAGTGTGGCGAACCACACTTTATATTTATTTACGCTTGCGTTGAATCGCGTGGATTGCACGACCATCTACAGCAAGTGCAGCTTCATGAACAACTTCAGAGAATGTTGGATGACCAAATGTCATTAACTGAAGATCTTCAACAGAAGATACAAATTCAAGAGCGATCATACCTTGGTGTACGATATCAGATGCAGCAGGCCCAATGACATGCATACCTAATAAACGGTCAGTTTTTGCATCAGCAACAAACTTAACAAAACCAGCACCTTCACCCGCCGCTAAAGCACGACCATTTACAGCAAAACCGAATTGACCAGTTTTAACTTCATGACCTTTTTCTTTAGCTTGTTCTTCAGTTAAACCAACCCATGCCGCTTCCGGATGTGTATAGATAACAGAAATGATTGTGTCGTAGTTCACTTGAGCTGCATGACCGTGGATACGTTCAACAGCCATTACACCTTCTTCCATTGCTTTATGAGCAAGCATTGGACCACGAACTAAGTCACCAATCGCATATACACCTTCTACAGAAGTTGCACAGTGATCATTTACTTCAACTAGACCACGTTCAGTTAATTTAATGCCTGAATCATCAGCCAATAAACCTTCTGCATAAGCTTTACGGCCTACACAAACGATTAACTTATCAAAAGTCTGAGTTTTTTCTTCGCCACCTTGAGTGTATTTAACAGTCACTTCACGACCATTAACTTCTGTACCAGCAACTTTAGCGCCAATACGAATATCAAGACCTTGCTTAGTTAAAAGTTTTTGGTAGTCTTTTGCCAAAGCTTTATCAGCCATTGGTAAAAATGCATCCATTGCTTCAAATACAACAACTTCAGCACCAAGACGACGCCAAACAGAACCAAGTTCTAAACCGATTACACCAGCACCAATAACACCTAAACGTTTAGGTACTTCTGGGAAGTTTAATGCGCCAGTTGAATCAACAATAATATCTTGATCTACAGGAGCTACTGGAATATTTACAGGTACAGAACCAGACGCAAGAATTACGTATTTAGGTTCTAAAACTTGAGTCTCACCTTCATGTGAAACAAACTCAACTTTTTTACCAGCAAGTAATTTACCAGTACCTTTTAACCACTCAATACCATTGCCTTTAAGCAATTGATCGATACCACCAGTTAATTGGTCAACAATTTTGTCTTTACGAGCAAGAAGCTTAGCAAGATCAAAATTCACTTCACCAGTCGTAATACCGTGATCAGCTAAATGATGCACTGTATCTTCATAACGATGTGAAGAGTCAAGTAATGCTTTAGAAGGGATACAACCTACGTTTAAGCATGTACCACCTAAAGATGGCTTACCGTTGTGAATACGTTTTTCGATACAAGCGACTTTGAAACCAAGTTGAGCTGCACGAATCGCCGCTTCATAACCACCAGGTCCACCGCCAATAACAACAAGATCAAACTGTTGAGACATCTTTATCTCCAATGAATCTCCCCTATCTTCTTTTATCAGAGAAGAAATTTTCACAAACCTTGAAACTGATCAGACTTGTGAAAGTCCCTCTTGTAATTCAAGAGGGACTTAGGGGGATTTTTAAATAAAAAATTATAGGTCAAGAATGAGTTTAGCTGGCTCTTCTAACAATTCTTTGATTGTTACCAAGAAACCTACAGCTTCTTTACCATCGATTAAACGGTGGTCATAAGAAAGCGCTAAGTACATCATTGGCAAGATTTCAACTTGACCATTCACCGCCATAGGACGCTCTTGGATTTTGTGCATACCCAAGATTGCAGTTTGTGGCTGGTTTAAAATAGGAGTTGAAAGCAATGAACCGAAAGTACCGCCGTTCGTGATTGTGAACGTACCGCCAGTCATGTCTTCGATGCCTAACTTACCGTCACGTGCTTTGAAAGCATAATCACGGATACCGTTTTCAACTTCAGCATAGTTCATACGGTCAGTATCACGAAGCACAGGAACAACCAGACCACGGTCAGAAGAAACTGCTACACCGATGTCATAGAAACCGTGATAAACGATATCGTCGCCATCAATAGATGCGTTTACAGCTGGGTAGCGTTTTAACGCTTCAGTTGCTGCTTTAACGAAGAAAGACATAAAGCCTAAACGAGCACCATGACGTTTTTCAAACGCATCTTTATATTGCTTACGCATTTCCATGATTGGCTTCATGTTAACTTCGTTGAATGTTGTTAACATTGCAGTTTGTTGTGTAGCCGCCAATAAACGCTCAGCAACACGCTTACGTAAACGTGTCATTGGAACACGTTTCTCAATACGCTCGCCTACAGCAACGCTTAATGGTTGAACTGATGTACCTGGCTTATGGTTCACAACATCTTCTTTAGTGATGCGACCACCACGGCCTGTACCTTGAACGTCAGCAGCATTGATACCAGTTTCAGACAATGCTTTACGTACTGCAGGTGCTTGGTTTTGATCAACAGGTTGAGTTGACGCAGCAGCCGCAGGTGCAGACGCAGCAGGCGCCGCTTCTGCTGGTGCAGCAGCTTCAGGAGCAGCCGCAGAAACAGCACCAGCTTCGAATTGAGCAATCACTTCGTCAGAAAGAACTGTGTCGCCTTCATCTTTGATGATTGCAACTAAGCTACCATCAGCTGGAGCAACCACTTCTAAAACAACTTTATCGGTTTCAATGTCACAGATCACTTCATCACGTGATACAGGTTCACCTACTTTCTTGTGCCAAGTTGCGATCGTACCGTCAGCAACTGACTCTGGAAATACCGGTGCTTTAATTTCGGTTGCCATTATTTAGAATCTCCTGATTGTTCAACTTCAATAGCAAGTGCGTCATTGATGAGCTGAGCTTGTTGTTTTGCATGCAAGTATGGCGAGCCACAAGCAGGTGCGGCAGATGCTTCACGACCAGCATAGCTAATACGGATTTGTTTACCAGATTTAAGAACGTCTTCATACAAACGAGGAACGATGAATAACCAAGCGCCTTGGTTCTTCGGCTCTTCTTGTGCCCAAACAAGTTCTTGAATGTTTGGATAAGCAGCCATAACTTCAGCTAGGCGTTGCTCTGGGTATGGATACAATTGTTCGATACGAACGATCGCAACATGGTTTAAACCAAGCTCACGACGTTTTTCGAGTAAATCGTAATAAACCTTACCACCACAAAGCACTAAGCGAGTTACGTCAGCCTTGTTGATTTGATCAATTTCATCGATCACAGTTTGGAATGAACCGTTTGCCAATTCATCAAGTGTTGAAGTCGCAAGTTTATGACGTAATAACGATTTTGGTGACATTACGATCATTGGCTTACGAATCGGACGAACTGCCTGACGACGTAACGCATGGAAAATTTGCGCTGGTGTCGTTGGTGTCATCACTTGCATGTTGTCTTCAGCACATAGCTGTAAGAAACGTTCTAAACGTGCAGACGAATGCTCTGGACCTTGACCTTCATAACCGTGTGGTAACAACATTGTTAGACCACAAACACGCTCCCACTTGGTTTCACCCGAAGCGATGAACTGGTCAATTACAACTTGTGCACAGTTTGCGAAGTCACCGAATTGAGCTTCCCAAACGATCAAGCTTTTCGGTAAAGTGGTTGAGTAGCCATATTCAAATGCAAGAACAGCTTCTTCAGACAATAAAGAATCATAAATCGCAGTACGCGGTTGATTTTCTTTAATGTGGCAAAGTGGAATATAAACAGAACCATCAGTTTGGTTATGTAATTTCGCATGACGGTGTGAGAATGTACCACGACCAACGTCTTCACCTGTGATACGCACAAGGAAGCCATCATCAAGCAAAGTTGCATAAGCTAAGGTTTCAGCAGCACCCCAGTTAAGTGGCATTTCACCTGTTTGCATTTTCGCACGGTCATCAATTACTTTTTGAACTTGACGCTGTAATACAAAACCTTCTGGTAATGTATTCATCTTCTGACCAAGCTCTTTCAAACGATCGATGCTGAATGAAGTATCCCAAATGTCTGTATATTCATGGCCCAAATATGGCGTCCAATCAACAAACATTTTTTTGTTCGGTTCACGAACAAGCGCATTGGCAACGTGGTTACCTGCTTCTAGATCAGAACGATAGCCTTCAACCATTGCATCGGCACTTGCACGATCAAGAATTTTTTCTTGAACCAGTTGATCAGCATATAAAGTACGTGTTGTCGCTTTCTTGCTGATGACTTGATACATCAATGGTTGTGTTGCAGACGGCTCATCCGCTTCGTTATGACCACGACGACGGTAGCAGAACAAGTCTAGGATAACGTCTTTACGGAATTCATGACGGAAATCATGTGCGATTTGAGTCGCAAAAATAACAGCTTCAGGATCATCACCATTTACATGGAAAATTGGTGACTGAATCATTTTAGCTACGTCAGTACAGTATTCTGTAGAACGCGTGTCACGTGGGTCAGAAGTCGTGAAACCAACTTGGTTGTTAATCACGATATGAACAGTACCACCTACCGTGTAACCACGAGTTTGTGACATCTGGAAGGTTTCTTGGTTCACACCTTGACCTGCAAATGCAGCATCACCATGAACGATTACAGGAAGAACGTCATCACCGCCAATGTCTTTACGACGTACTTGACGCGCACGAACCGAACCTTCAACTACTGGACCAACGATTTCTAAGTGCGATGGGTTAAACGCCAATGCCAAGTGAACTTCGCCACCTGGAGTCATTACGTTTGAAGAGAAGCCTTGGTGATACTTAACGTCACCAGAACCTTTTTTATGCAGGCTTTTGCCTTCGAATTCACCAAAAAGGTCAGCTGGGTTTTTGCCCATGATGTTGACAAGAAGGTTGAGACGACCACGGTGTGGCATACCAATCACAACTTCTTTACAACCTACGCTACCCGCACGTTGAATGATTTCGTTCATCATAGGAATAAAAGACTCACCGCCTTCTACACCAAAACGTTTAGCACCAACGAATTTATTACCAAGATACTTTTCCAAGCCTTCAGCAGCGGTCAAACGCTCAAGGAAGCCTTTTTTCTGATCATTGGTATAATTGAATTTGCCGCGAACACCTTCTAAACGCTGTTGAATCCAACGCTTTTCTTTAGTGTCAACGATATGCATGTATTCTGCACCAATTGAACCGCAGTAAGTTGCTTCCATGGCTTCAACCATTTCAGACAATGTTGCTTCTGCTTTTCCAATTGCGAGGTTGCCTGTATTAAATACAGTATCGAGATCTGATTTAGTTAAACCGTGAGCAGATAAATCGAGGTCAGGAACTTCTTCGCGTTTCGCAAGACCTAATGGATCGAGTTTAGCTTTTTGATGACCACGGTTACGGTAAGCAGCGATTAATTGTAATACACCAATTTGACGACGCTCATGTTCTGTACTTACAGTGCTTTGAACAACAGGTTGAACTCGGCTTGCATTACGACCCAGAAGGAGGAATTGCTCGCGCACACTACCGTGTGGTTGATCACCTTTAGGGTATTTATCGAAATATTCACGCCAATCCTCTGACACTGAGGTTGGAGAAGTTAGGTACTGTTCGTATAGCTCTTCAATATACGCTGCACTATCAGCGGAAAGTTCAGTGTCAAGACGCAATGCGTCAGCAACTTCTTGCATTTTTGGACCCATTTCCTATTGCAAAAAATAATACAGGCTGCCTTTTAAGCACACCCATGATTCATAGTGCCAAATTGGTAACACGACACTACTACCCAAGGTAATCCAACCTTGAGACATTATTACTACACATCAGGAGTATTTCCCTTTGATGTAACAAATGAGCCATGCACCTTCAATTCAAGACACATAACTCATTTTTCATACTCGATGAAATCGAGCAATTTTTTGCAAATCATTTTAGAAAAATTAACTAAATTTTTAACTTTTCTAAATTGACTTTTTCAATGAAATCTGTACAAATCTTGAAGGCTTTCTTTAACGATAAGCTCAAGAATCTGCTTATTTTTTGATTCCAGTTGTGGCAGAAATCCTAACATGTTCTCAAGCTTGGATTGATTTTTTTGACACATACCATCTATAAAGCAGCGAAATACACATATCAAATTATATTCTAATATACCGCCCTTTTGATAAAAGTTGCACTCCAATCGATCAAAAATAAACATTCTCTACAAATATTGCACAAAGCGCGCTCAGTTTGATTAAAAATAAATCAACCCATTCACCATATCGATTTTGATGATTTTAATTAACAACAAAACCCATAAATATTTAAGGTCAATTTTTTAAAATTCAAGCCTCACTTTATTCAAGCAAACATTTTTCAACCAATTTTGATGATTTCGAAAAATAAAAAAGAAGCCCCTCTCGGGGCTCCTTTCTTGCCTAGAAAAAACAGATTAGCCTGCTTGATCTAACAGCATGTTACGAATGTGACCAATTGCCTTTGTCGGGTTCAAACCTTTAGGACATACAGATACACAGTTCATGATCCCTTTACAACGGAACAAAGAGAATGGGTCGTCTAAACGCGCCAAACGCTCTTGTGTTGCTGTATCACGAGAGTCAATGATAAAGCGGTATGCATTTAACAATGCTGATGGTCCAAGGAACTTATCAGGGTTCCACCAGAATGATGGGCATGAAGTTGAACAACATGCACAAAGAATACATTCATACAAACCATCTAAGTGTTCACGTTCTGCTTGGGACTGTAAACGCTCTTTCGCTGGTGCTGGCTGGTTGTTGATCAAGAACGGTTGAATCTTGTCATATTGATCATAGAACTGGTTCATGTCTACAACCAAGTCTTTTACAACTGGTAAACCAGGTAAAGGACGGATCACAATCTTCTCTGGTAAATCGTTCAGGTTCCACAAGCACGCTAAACCATTTTTACCATTGATGTTCACACCATCCGAACCACAAATACCTTCACGGCAAGAGCGACGGAATGTTAATGATTCATCCTGCACTTTCAACGCAAGTAACGCATCAAGCAACATACGGTGCTTATCGGTTAACTCAAGTTTGAAAGTTTGCATGTACGGCGCTTTATCCTTATCAGGATCATAGCGGTAGATTTCGAATGTACGAGTGCCTCTACTCATCTTTGTTCTCCCGATTAGAATGTACGTGGTTTAGGTTCAATTGCTTCAACCGTTAACGGGCTGAAACGCACTGGCTTATATTCAAGACGGTTGTCTGCCGAATACCATAATGTATGCTTCATCCACTCATCATCACGGCGACCGTAAGAGTAAGTTGGGTGATCCGGTGCTAACTCATAGTCAACAACGGTATGCGCACCACGACATTCTTTACGTGCAGCAGCAGAAATCAAAGTTGCCTTCGCTACTTCATACAAGTTTTCAACTTCTAACGCTTCAACACGTGCTGTGTTAAATACGCGAGACTTGTCTTTCAAATGAATGTTACGAACACGAGATTCGATCGCAAGGATTTCTTTTACGCCTTTGTCAAGCAATGCTTGAGTACGGAATACACCTGCGTGATCTTGTACGATGTCACGGATCGCATCAGCAACTTCTTGTGCATTTTCGCCAGCAGTTGATTCATCCAGTTTACGTACACGTTCTAAGGTATTTACCAATACATCTGTTGGAAGCGGTGCATAATCATCGCCATGATGCTTGGTTACATAATCAATGATGTGCTCGCCCGCTGCTTTACCAAATACCACAAGGTCAAGCAATGAGTTAGTACCTAAACGGTTTGCACCATGTACAGATACGCAAGAACATTCACCAATCGCGTAGAAACCTTTTACAGGCTTCACATAGTCACGCGTACCTTTATAAGAATACTCTTTAGTATCTTTATCATAGTGAGCAGAGAATTCACCCTCTTCCACACCATGCGGCACAACCACTTGACCATGAATATTCGTTGGAATACCACCCATTTGATAATGGATTGTTGGTACAACTGGAATTGGCTCTTTCGTACAGTCAACGTTTGCGAACTTCTTACCAATCTCAAATACAGATGGAAGACGTTTCATAATCGTTTCAGCACCCAAGTGAGTCATATCAAGTAAGATATAATCCGCTTTAGGACCACAACCACGACCTTCTTTAATTTCCTGGTCCATTGAACGTGATACGAAGTCACGTGGCGCCAAGTCTTTCAAAGTTGGTGCATAACGTTCCATGAATGGTTCGCCGTCTTTGTTACGAAGGATACCACCTTCACCACGACAACCTTCAGTTAACAATACGCCTGCGCCCGCAACACCCGTTGGGTGGAATTGCCAGAATTCCATATCTTGTAATGGAATACCCGCACGAGCAGCCATACCAAGACCGTCACCAGTGTTGATATAAGCATTGGTTGATGCACGGTAAACACGACCAGCACCACCTGTAGCGAATAAAGTCGCTTTCGCTTGGAATACGGCGATGTTACCAGTTTCCTGATCGATCGCTGTCACACCAAGAACATCACCCGCTTCGTTACGGATCAAGTCTAATGCAATCCACTCAACGTAGAACTGGGTGCCCATTTTTACGTTGCTTTGATATAAGGTATGCAACAACGCGTGACCTGTACGGTCAGCAGCAGCACACGCACGTGGAACAGCTTTTTCGCCGTAGTTTGCAGAGTGACCACCGAATGGACGCTGATAGATCGTACCATCTTCGTTACGGTCAAAAGGCATACCCAAGTGTTCAAGCTCGTAAACAACTTTTGGCGCTTCACGGGTCATGAACTCGATTGCATCCTGATCGCCTAACCAGTCAGAACCTTTAACCGTGTCATAGAAGTGATAGTGCCAGTTATCTTCTTGCATGTTACCTAACGACGCACCAATACCACCTTGAGCAGCAACTGTATGCGAACGTGTCGGGAATACTTTGGTCAATACCGCAACTTTTAAACCAGCTTGAGCAAGTTGGTAAGCAGCGCGCATACCAGAACCACCACCACCGACGATAACCGCGTCGAAAGTGAGGTTTTGAATATTTGAATAATCTTCTTTAGGGTTAATTGCGCCCATGATCTCTTCCTATCAATTTGCCCAGAAAATCTGGATACCCCAGATTGCGTACACGATCACTGAAATAATGACAGCAGAAGTCAGTACAAGGCGTAAACCTGAAGCTGAAGGACCCATTTGACGAGTCGTTACATAATCAGTAAAGACTTGCCACATACCAATCCAAGCGTGTGCAACGAGCGATAACACTGCTAATAAAGAAAAAATCTTCATTGGCAAAGTCAGCATAAAGCCAGCCCACTGTTCATAACCAAATCCGCTATTGCAAAGGATCCAGCCTAATAAAACAATAGTGTATGCAGCCAACACCACAGCACTAACACGCTGGATATACCAATCGCGAGAACCTGAACCTGTTAAACCTGTAGCACTTTTCATCAGAACATAATCCATACGAATGCTGCGACAATACCAACCGCAGACAAGATCAATGAAACTGTAGCTGCGATACGACCGCTTTGTAATTCTTCAGCAAAACCGAGGTCAGCAAGCAAGTGCTTGATCCCTGCGATAAGATGGAAAATTAATCCTGCTACAAATACCCATACGACGAAACGTACAATGATATTTCCGAAAACGACATTTTTAACGTAGTCAAATCCTTCTGGTGAAGATAAAGATTTATCCAAAATCCATAAAAGAACAGCGACTAATAAGAAAACGATTACACCTGATAGACGGTGTAGAATTGATGCAATAGCCACGGGTGAGCGTAAATTTACCGCTAACACCTGACCCATGGACAAATTGACAGGTCTGTTGCTTTTCACAGCGGGCATCCTGTAGGTAGAAACTCCATCCGGAGTTTGTTTGAATTAATTCAAAGGAAAGCTGGCATTGTTAGGCAAGCACAGCACATGCCTAACCTATAAACGACATCGAATTATAAAACGTGAAATATCAAAATACAAACAATCAGCTTTCGCTTTAGTCGAAAAAAACTTTAAATAAGAATCATTCACACGCATAATAACGACCAAAAATCCATCAAGTTCAGCCAAAAAACACTATCTAATTGTTTTGTAATGATAAAAATAAGATACTATTTTTTATAGATACTTTCTAATTTATAAATTCTTTTCTTATATTTTCTCAAAATAATGCGTTTTTAAGTTTTTATTTGTCCAAATAATCACACTTTACGCATGCTTTAAAATAATACTGCTCATTTATATATTAAATATAATCAATTAATAATCTATTTTTATATTTCAACATCCAAAGCCAATGAGTCATTTTTTATACAATCAATTGCACCAAAATGAATCAAATATTAGTTTACATGTAAAGTTTTTAACCATTTTTTAATGACCAGTAAAGGCTAAACCTAGAGAACTACAGGCTTTTGAAAAGTGATAAGTATTTATTTTATAAGCATCAAAATATAGGCAATCTAAAAATTTACTTACAATTGTACTGATGCTTCATTTTTTTTATGCACCTAAAACTTGATTTGACATATTATACTCGACCGGTGCTGTGATTTTACTCAGTTTTTTCTTCGATACTGAATGACTAATTGACTGTAGCAACGTCATTTTTTATCCCTAAGTATAATTGACAAAATTTTAGTAGCCACTAATCTTATAGCAAATTTTGACACCGTCTGATTCGCACATGACAAGATTAGTATTTCGAGTCAGATAATCATTCACCAGGACAGGAGATCTATTGAATGTCTGCAGCAACTGGCAAAAAAGCCGTATTACAGCTTGATGGCAAAGAAATTGAATTACCAATTTACAGCGGCACATTGGGCCCAGATGTAATTGACGTTAAAGATGTATTAGCATCAGGTCACTTTACTTTCGATCCTGGTTTTATGGCGACAGCGGCTTGCGAATCTAAGATCACATTCATTGATGGTGACAAAGGTGTGTTATTACACCGTGGCTATCCGATTGATCAATTAGCGACTCAAGCAGACTACTTAGAAACTTGCTACTTATTATTAAATGGCGAGCTTCCAAATGCTGAACAAAAAGCAGAATTTGACGCTAAAGTACGTAACCACACAATGGTTCACGATCAAGTAAGCCGTTTCTTCAATGGTTTCCGTCGTGATGCTCACCCGATGGCGATAATGGTTGGTGTTGTTGGTGCGTTATCTGCGTTCTATCACAATGCATTAGACATCGAAGATGTAAATCACCGTGAAATCACTGCGATTCGCTTAATCGCAAAAATTCCTACGCTTGCAGCGTGGAGCTACAAATACACTGTAGGTCAACCATTCATTTACCCACGTAATGACCTTGGTTATGCAGAAAACTTCTTACACATGATGTTTGCTACGCCTGCTGACCGTGATTACAAAGTAAACCCAGTTCTTGCTCGCGCAATGGATCGTATCTTCACGCTTCATGCTGACCACGAACAAAATGCGTCTACTTCTACAGTTCGTCTCGCTGGTTCTACTGGTGCGAATCCGTATGCATGTATCTCTGCTGGTATCTCAGCACTTTGGGGACCTGCTCACGGTGGTGCGAACGAAGCTGTACTTAAGATGCTTGATGAAATTGGTAGCGTAGAAAACGTTGCTGAATTCATGGAAAAAGTGAAGCGTAAAGAAGTTAAACTCATGGGCTTCGGTCATCGTGTTTACAAAAACTTCGACCCACGTGCGAAAGTCATGAAACAGACTTGTGACGAAGTTCTTGAAGCTTTAGGCATCAACGATCCACAATTGCAACTTGCAATGGAACTTGAGCGTATCGCACTTAGCGATCCGTACTTCGTAGAGCGTAAGCTTTACCCGAACGTAGATTTCTACTCAGGTATCATCTTAAAAGCGATTGGTATCCCAACAGAAATGTTTACGGTAATCTTCGCGCTTGCACGTACAGTAGGCTGGATCAGCCACTGGTTAGAAATGCACAGCGGTCCATACAAAATCGGTCGTCCACGTCAGCTTTACACAGGCTCGACTCAACGCGACATCAAACGTTAATTCATATTAGCGTTGATAAAAAAGGATGCTTATGCATCCTTTTTTTGTTTTATCCGTTATGCTTGAAAAAAATAACACCTACATACCTTTATATACGTCCCACTAAAACATTGAAGCAATGAATAAAAAGTCCGCTGTTTTATACGAAACAACAATCACAGCATATGAAATGAAGATTCCATCATTTGTGCTGTTTTTGGCACTGATCGTACTCAGCTGGTTATTTTTGGTTTATTGCCTCTACGATTTTAGCCTTTATTATTTTTATCAAATTCTTCCCCTCTTTGCTCAACTGCTTAATATTGCGTTGATGTTGGGTCTATTGATACCTGTTCTTTATCTTTATAACCAGCTTTATCAAAAATGTTTTAGGCAAACAATTACGCTTAAACTCTATCGGCAAGGTCTTGGTCTAGAAAAATCAGCGCAGACTTATTTTTATCCTTGGCAAGATTTGATTCATATTCAACTGCGGCAACATCATACCCAGATCCATAGCTTAAACCTGCTGACCAAAACAGCACCTTATCGGCAATATTTTTATTTCAATTCATGGATGTGGCCTGCCACTTTAACCCAACAACACAGTGAGTTGTTACAGTTTTGGAAAAAACTGGAATCTCTGGCTAAGCAGCAACAATTACAACGTACCAGCAATGCTAGTATCAACAAGAAAACCCATGTTGACATCATGACCTTGATCGCCGATCCACAGGCACAAACTGCATTTCAACGTAAACAAAAGTGGATTTCCACAGCGTTTATTCTTGGTATTTTAGCGAGTTTCAGTACGTTTATCGCTTTATTACTCTGGCATGAATTTGATGATGGCAGTGTCAAGTTACCCAGCCAACAAACATCGTCGATCTCTGGGACAAATTTTGAAACTTTTCAAAATCAGGTCTATATTTTCAAACAAGGTCAAGGCACATTTCTACTTCCCGCTGCGAGTGCCAATCAATTTACAGGCTTGGCTTTAAGTCACCTTCCTGATCGTGCCGATGAACTCTATAGTAATGTCGGCAAAACACCTCAACAGGTTTACTGGCAAGATCATGTGCTCACTCAGCTAGATCCAGCCCACACGCATTATTTAGGGAATGATTACACCAAAGATCAACAACACGTTTACTTTCAGGATAACCCCCTAACCAACGCAAATGCAGCTGGTTTTACTGCGATATTACATCCACAATTTAATGCACTCGGCTATTTCTATGCAAAAGATGACCGACAGGTCTATTATAAAACACATGCTTTAACCGACTTAAATCCACAACAGAGCACGGCTTTTCCCAACAGCAATGAATATATTCATGATCAGCAATTTGTCTATTTTCAAGATAAAAAGTTAGACAGGCTCAATGCGCAACACACCCAGATTTTTAGTGGCAGCAACCGTTTTAGCCAAAACCTGAACTTAGCCACAGATGATCGATCTTTTTATTTAAATGAGCATCCTCTCCCCCATGTGGCTGAGCATAAGCTTTGGGGAACTACATCAGTCGATACAGCACATTTACAGCTGCTTGGCTATCAAAGCAGTGAACCTTATCCCGGAAATTTCAGCTATCTTTTCGCAGATCAGCAACACATTTATGTTTATGATGAATTTTATCAAAGCTTAAAAGTGCTCTATCGCTTTCCGCAGCCTGTCCACTTAAAAGTTTTAGCTGATCGCCGTTTTAGTGATGGTGAGCATATTTATATCATTCATGAAAAACTGTACCGCACAAAAGGCCGATCTTCCGGATCGACCTCTCATGGTTTTCGCATCAATTTAATTCGTGAGTCAGATCAGCAGCACTTAGCCAAATATTTTGCCCGCAACCCAAGCTCGTTAAAACTGTCTAACCTGTTTCAACCTAACCATACTAGGTAGCACATGGACTAAATCTATTCACCCTCATCAAAGTGAATCTTTACAGCTAAAATCTTTGTTAAATCTCGTCTTCTTCTAATTCTAATGCACGCAATAAGGTGTTACTGATGCCATCTGCACGTAACCATGCCAGCTCATAGCTCGCTTTCGCCAAAGCCAATACACGACGTTCAAACTCATCCCAGATCGGTTTAACCTGAGCATCACCAATCCCAAGACCGCTCTCATGCGCCAAGTGCTTATTCTTCTCACAAATCTTTAAGGCATGATAGAGCTTACGACCTTTACTAGCGCTCTCTAACACCCTGATCCGCTTATTCTGAATAAAGCCTTCAATATGCTGCAAGTTCGCATGTGGCAACAAAGGCACAAGAATTTGATCGAGCTGTGCATCTAAACGCTTCCACACCATCAAACGTTGCTCGGCGGTATAGGTATTCCACTGAATCACCTCGTGATTAAAGCGACGACAACCACGACAGACCAGATCACCAAATACCGTTGAACAGCGCCCTGCACATGGGGTCAATGATGGAATTCGACGATCATTACTCAAAACCAACTCCTATAAAACCATATTTATTTTATGGTTTTCTCGCTTATTTTCAGATTTCACGCTAAGATATGCGCCTTATTTTCCTATCTTAATACATTTGGAGTTATCCATGAACGCTACTGTAGAACAGCTTGCACCTGTAGAACAGCAAGCGACCAATAATTGGGTTGTTGCAGCACTATATCAATTTAAAGAAGTTTCAGATGCAGCCGATCTGCAACAACGTCTTTTGGACTTAGTGAATAGCATCAATTTATGTGGAACTCTGATTGTCGCTTCTGAAGGAATTAACGGTACGGTTGCGGGTGACCGTGCTGCCATTGATGCGCTTCATCAATTTCTTTTAAACGAAGGTTTTAACGCAATGGAATATAAAGAGTCTGAAAGCTCTGACAAACCATTCCGTAAAATGAAAATCAAACTCAAAAAAGAAATTGTAACTTTAGGTGTAGAAGTGAAGCCACGTGATTTGGTTGGCCACTATCTTGATCCTAAAGAATGGAACGAGCTAATTAGCCGTGATGATGTGATTCTGATTGATACCCGTAATGACTATGAATATAAAGCGGGTACATTCAAGGGTGCAATCGATCCTAAAACAGAAACTTTCCGTGAATTTCCTGAATACGTAAAACAAAACCTTGAACAGCATAAAGACAAGAAAATTGCGATGTTCTGTACTGGCGGTATCCGTTGTGAAAAATCGACCTCTCTCCTTCTTCAAGAAGGTTTCAATGAAGTCTATCACCTGAAAGGCGGTATTCTTAAATACCTAGAAGAAACTCCTGCTGAAGAAAGTATGTGGGAAGGTGAATGCTTTGTATTTGACGGACGCACTGCGGTTACTCACGGCGTTGAAGAAGGCGAAAATATCAAGTGTCACGCGTGTGGCTGGCCACTCACTAAAGTTGAAGCTGAGCTTCCAAGCTATGAACATGGCGTGTCTTGTGTTTACTGTATTGATAAAACCTCAGACAAACAAAAAGCAGGCTTCCGTATGCGCCAGTCACAAATTGCGGCTGCTAAACGCAAACGTCTGTAAAACGCCAAACAGACTGTATTCAAGCCATAGTTAAACTATGGCTTTTTTATGACAATAATAAAATGATGTAACGATTCGCTGCTTGAGCATTGCAACAAGCACAACTATGCTAAAAACAACAATCAAATGAATCATATAAGGGCGTTATGGGACTGGAACAATGGGTTCTATCTATCATGGAGAAACTGGGATATTTAGGTATCGCATTTTTAATGTTTCTGGATAACGTTTTCCCGCCTATTCCTTCAGAAATTATTATGCCCTCAGCGGGCTACACAGCATCGAAAGGTGAACTCACTCTCATCGGTGTGATTATGGCGGGCAGCGCAGGTTCAATTCTCGCAGCGATGCTGTTGTATTGGATAGGACGGAAAGTTCCTCAGCAACGCTTGTTTAAACTAACCGAACGCTACGGCAAGTATTTACGTATTCAAGTGTCTGACTTAGAAAAAGCGCTGGACTGGTTCAACAAGCATGGGCATCGTATTGTCTTTTTTGGCAGAATGATTCCTGCGGTACGGTCTTTGATTAGTATCCCTGCTGGCATGAGTAAAATGCCTTTTGCAAAGTTTATGTTTTATAGCATTGCAGGCACCTTAATCTGGACCAGCTTTCTGGCTTATTTAGGTTTTCATTTTAGTCAGAATCAGGCATTGATGAGCCTGATCATGCAACGTATCAGCACCATCATTTTAGTGATCGTTATTCTATATCTCTTGTGGTGGGCGATTAAGAAATTTTATCTCAACAAATCCAATCAATAACCCAAACCCTACGGTATTCAATCGACAATTCTCAAGATCACTAATTTAAAGTAGCCAACCATAACTGGCTTTGCTGCATCTGATCTCTTAGCCAATCTCTCAACAATAGCTTTCGAACATCCTCTTCAAACGGTTGTGCCGATAAAAGATAGTAAGATGAACCATCGGCATAGCCAGAGGCCACCTGTTGCAGCAAATGATATTTAAGTTCTCTTTCAACCATATAAGCCGAAACAACAGTTGTTCCCAACCCTGCCAGACAAGCTTCAATACATAAATAAAAATGCTCAAGAGAAACAGCTTTCATCTCCTTGAGTTGCGCTTGATGATGACGCTTAAATTGTTGCCACAATTGAGGCCTAGACTTGGAAATAAATACCTGATTTCCCGTAGACTGTGTGTGCTTAGCTTTTACATAGAGGATATGCTCATCTGCAATTTTTTCACTGTAGACCGCAGTGCCCCAATCAAAATCATCTCTCCGTAAAGCCAAGTCAATATTTTGCGCCCTGAAATCGACCTCTCCTCCCGCAGTTAACAGACTGACCTCAAACTCAGGATAAAGCTGTTTAAATTGCGCTAAACGAGGAATCAGCCATTTCATTGCAATCGTCGGCTCACAAGACAACACAAGATTCTTTTTTATTCCCGTCTGTTGTTGTAATTGTAATAAGCATTGATCAAGCTGCTGGAACACTTGCTGGCAACAGTCAAATAAAATCTCACCTTGTTGGGTTAATCGTAATTTTCGTGCTTCCCGAATAAATAAAGCAAAACCGAGCATCTCTTCCAGACTTTTAAGCTGCTTACTCACTGCACCTTGTGTCACAAATAAGCGTTCTGCGGCAATCGTCATGCTTTCATAACGAGCAACATAATAAAAAAACTTAAGAGAATTCAAAGATAAACGCTCAATCATTCCAAAAACTCATGCATAGACAGGAATTAATTTCGTTTTTAAATATAACAAGAATATGAAAAATATAGAAATTGTTAAAATGATTAGCTTAGGAATAGATGAGTGAATGAAATAATTACGGTAGGCCTGGTCACCTTATTGGCAGTTATTAGTCCAGGTGCAGATTTTGCCCTCGTGAGCCGAAATAGTTATCTTTATGGTCGATCTTTGGGGCTCTGCACTGCTTATGGTATTGCTTGTGGTGTCTGGGTACATGTTGCATATAGCGTGATTGGATTAACGTTTTTGCAGCATCATATTCCCAGTTTAATTCATATTATCCAGTATATTGGAGCGACCTACCTGATTTATATTGGCTATAAGATATTCACTCAAGCGCCAGTTAGATTGAATTCAAACAATATTGATCTGACCCGCTGGCAAGCATTTAAACATGGCTTTTTCACCAATAGTCTAAATCCTAAAACCACATTATTTGTCATGAGTATTTATTCTCAACTCATCAGCACCGAAAATAGCAATATGACACTTCTCGGCTATGGGCTTTTTATTTCTGTAAGTCACCTCGCATGGTTTTGTATGATTGCCATTTTTTGTGCTACCCCAATGATTCGAAATAAGATTTTATCCAAGCAGAAGATTATTAATCGTGTGATTGGTGCTGTACTCAGTGGATTAGGGCTTAGTTTATTTTTTGCCACATTTTAAGGTTTAAAATAATAATCATCGCGATATATATACCCTGATCTGATTTTAATCATAAAAATCCACCGATAAAAAAACGTCCTCTAGGGACGTTTTCATATTTATTTTTTCTAGGGCAACTTTTTTAAGCTGCTCCAGATGTAGCATTACGCTGGCGTATGATACATCAAATAGAGTTCATTCAAGTTTTCAGGGATTTCTTCTGCCAATTCATCCATTAGCTGGCCATTACGGCGGAAAGATTCCATTTGTGGATCTTCTTCATCAATTCCGCTAAAGACCATGATTGGTAAGGTTAAGTCAATCAACTGTTCTTCAAACTCAGGTGCAAACCACGCATCTTCATTGAGGAACATCGCATCAACAAAACCAACACTCCAATCGCCCAAGCTTGACTCAACATCAGCTTCTTCGATTTCAAATGGAAACTCGATTCCATTTTCATTGGCTAAATCCTGACGAATAGATTCCAACCAAAGCTTCACCTGCTCAAGTACTTCAGCAGGAAGTTTTTTATGGTTACCTTCGAAAAGTTCATCTAACCAACGATCAAATTGTGGACCAACGGCAATTGCACACAAAAAGCCATGAGTCGCTGCAAAATCTAGACCGTATTCGTTTTGATCACCGTCAAGATAATTACTCAATAAGTCTAAATCTAACGTGCTCATTCTTTGTTTAATCCAATTTTAAAAATACATCGGCAACAGCATAACATTTTCGGGCGTGAAGTCTTAGCAATTTCGCTTAGTCTTCGTCGTCAAGGTCATCATCGTCGAAATCATAGTCAAAATCTTTTAATTCTCGTTCTAAACGACGTTGAGCTAAAAGGTCATCAATTAAACGGCGCTTTTCTAATGATTCTTTAGCGCTGATTTTTCCTGATGACTCATCAAAACCAACATCATCTTCACCGTAGTTATCATCATCTAGTTCAAAATCTGTAGAAGACACTAAGTACCTCTAATGAAAAAATGTTAATGGGTCTAGCCGCTATTTATCGGTCTTGGCCCACCTTGTCAAGTTTTATTTGTTTTTTTTACCATAAAACCGTGTTTTGTACTTTTTTTCGGCAGTTTTTTTGTGTATTTATAATCCAGGGACATCAACAATGAAAAAAGTTCTTTAAACAGGAATTACGCTTGAAAAATTATGACTTAACCCCATATTCAATGAACAAACGTGAAATCAAATCTATTTTTTATTTAGAGCAAACGGATCAAATCCAAAACATTCATCGTGAATTGTGCTATCATGCACGGTTTTTCACCGCCACAGATTCAACAAAAGAGTAAGCAAAGATGAGCGATATGAATTCCCCTACTTCGCAAGTAGCGGCTCTGATTAGCCGAGGCAAAGAGCAAGGTTATTTAACTTACGCTGAGGTTAACGATCATCTACCAGACTCAATTACGGAAAGTGAGCAGATTGAAGACATCATCCAGATGCTTCAAGACGTTGGTATTCCAGTGCATGAACGTGCGCCAGAAACTGATGACACCATGTTTGGTGAATCAACCGAAGCTGCTGACGAAGTTGCCGAAGAAGAAGCTGCTGCCGTATTAGCATCGGTTGAAAGTGAGCCTGGTCGTACCACTGACCCTGTACGTATGTATATGCGTGAAATGGGTACAGTTGAACTTCTTACACGTGAAGGCGAAATTAGCATTGCAAAACGCATCGAAGAAGGTATTCGTGACGTTTTACATTCGATTGCTTACTGGCCAAATGCTGTTGAAGTTGTTTTACAAGAATATAATGATTTTTTAACGGGCGAACGTCGTCTTGCCGATATTCTTTCTGGCTATTTAGATCCGGAAACTGACGAAGAAATTCCAGAAGTTCTGGAAGAGGCTGAGATTGAAGAAGAAGATGAAGAGAAAGATTCTTCTAAAGCCAAAGACGTCAAACTTGATGATGATGACGAAGAAGAAGAATCTGAAGGTGATGATGACTCTGAAGGTGATTCAGGTCCAGACCCAGAAGTTGCTAAAGTTCGTTTCTCCGAATTAGAAGCGGCTTGGAACGAAACAAAAACAGTTGTGGCAAAACACGGTCGTAACAGTGAAGAAGCGAAAGCGGCTCTCGAAGCGCTTGCTGCTGTGTTCATGATGTTCAAATTTACGCCACGTCTGTTTGAAATCATTTCAGAAATGATTCGTGGTACACATGAACAAATCCGTTCAAATGAACGTGAAATCATGCGTTATGCAGTGCGTCGCGGCCGTATGGACCGTAACCAGTTCCGTACCACCTTCCCTGAGCAAGAATCAAATCCTGCATGGTTAGACGAACAGATTGCAAAAGCACCTGCTGAAACCAAAGCACATTTGGAAAAAGTACGTCCAGACGTATTGGCATTCCAGCAAAAGATTGCCGATATCGAGAAAGACCTTGGCTTAAACGTTAAAGACATCAAAGAGATTTCTAAGCGTATGGCTGTGGGCGAAGCGAAAGCACGCCGTGCCAAAAAAGAAATGGTTGAGGCCAACTTGCGTTTGGTAATTTCGATTGCGAAAAAATACACTAACCGTGGCTTACAGTTCCTCGATCTTATTCAAGAAGGTAACATCGGTTTGATGAAAGCCGTAGACAAGTTTGAATATCGTCGTGGTTATAAATTCTCGACTTATGCAACTTGGTGGATTCGTCAGGCAATTACCCGTTCGATTGCGGATCAGGCACGTACCATTCGTATTCCAGTACATATGATTGAAACGATCAACAAGATCAACCGTGTGTCACGTCAGCTACTTCAAGAAATGGGCCGCGAGCCTACACCTGAAGAATTAGGTGAACGTCTGGAAATGGACGAAGTTAAGGTTCGTAAAGTACTTAAAATCGCAAAAGAACCGATTTCGATGGAAACACCGATCGGTGATGATGAAGATTCGCATCTTGGTGACTTCATTGAGGACTCAAACATCACTTCTCCAGTAGATGCTGCGACCTCGGAAGGCTTGAAAGAAGCGACGCGTGAAGTGCTTGAAAACTTGACTGAACGTGAAGCGAAAGTATTGAAAATGCGTTTTGGTATCGATATGCCAACCGATCATACTTTAGAAGAAGTAGGTAAACAGTTTGACGTAACACGTGAACGTATTCGTCAGATTGAAGCGAAAGCATTACGCAAGCTTCGCCACCCTTCTCGTTCTGAACACTTACGTTCATTCTTGGAAAACGACTAATCTTTGGGACATCTTGAGTGAGGGCTAAAGCCCTTATTCAAGACTTGAAGTTCAATACTTCACCCCCATCTATGTATTAGATCAAAAGCGCCTGCACTGATGCAGGCGTTTCAAATTAAGAGGTTGCTCATGTTAGACCGCACTCCTTCTCGTGAATTACAAGAACATCTTTGGGTCTTCCCAATGGACTATCCAATCAAATTGATTGGTAATGCAGGGGATGAACTTCGAGTCGCTGTTGTTGATATTTTGCAGAAGCACTTCCCTGAATTTGATGGCAACTCGGTAAAAGTTCAGCCTTCACGTACAGGTAAATACCACTCTTTAACAGCCCAATTACGCTTTGAAGAGCTGGAACAAGTTCATGCGTTATATGCTGATCTTGCAGCCTGTCCTTTAATCAAGACAGCGCTTTAATAGAGAAATCCAAAATGCGAAAGTGTTTTGGATTTTTTTTGCGTAAAAATAATATCCTTCCTGTTGATAAATCGCTATTTATCTTCTCAAAATCATTACATAATTACGCCACTGACCCATTAAAAATTGCAAAGGAAATTCTGTTGTAATGAGTGCTGTAAAACCCACCTTAATCATACGTTGTTTCAATGATCTACAAGATTACACGACTCGTTTTGAAGCCATGAAAGACTTCACAACCCATCGTGATGAAAACACCCCTGATGAAGTCTGGTTATTACAACATCAGGATGTTTTAACCCAAGGTCAAGCAGGTAAAGCCGAACACATCCTCATGCACAGTAACCTACCAATTGTTCATACAGATCGTGGCGGTCAAGTGACTTGGCATGGCAAAGGCCAGCTGGTTGCTTATTTTCTTCTGGATCTAAATCGCTTGAAATGGCATGTCCGTACTTTGGTGAGTTTTGCTGAACAAGCCATGATTGACCTGCTCAAACAGTACAATATCGATGCCTACGCCAAACCCGATGCGCCTGGAGTTTATGTGGATGGACGAAAAATCGGTTCACTAGGCTTTAAGATTCGTCGTGGTCGTAGCTATCATGGTCTTGCACTCAATATTGACTGTGACTTAACAGGCTTTCAAACCATTAATCCATGTGGCTATGCAGGTTTAGAAATGGTGCGCCTGCAAGACTTACTTGAAGATTATCCAAGCTTTGAACAACTCTGCGATACTTTCGTTACTTATCTAAAAAATACCGACTTCTTTAATGACCTTGTAGTCAAATCTGAATAATTTGCTTTTCAATCCCGATAAAATAAATTAGAGTAAAAGCTCTAAATTAGCTTTTGCATAATTTTAATAAGGGATGAGCAAGTGATTTCAACCAAAGCAGTGAAGCCCACTTTGCAATTTGCCTATGTCAAACTCATGATGGATGTCGTGGGTCGTGGCCTCGTAATGGCAAGCCAAGTGGATCGTGAAGTACAAGAGGAAGTGTCCAAGTTTCCTGTTGGTTTTATCCTTTCAATGAATGTTTTTCCAAATGGGCCAGCATTCATTGCTCGAGTGACCGAAGAAAAACAATTAGAGCTTCTGCCAAACTACAAAGGCAAGCCAGATTTAACCATTACTTTCAAACATCTGACCCATGCCTTTCTGGTATTTTCATTTCAGGAAAGTACAGCTCAAGCCTTTGCCAATGACCGTATGATCGCTGATGGTGATGTCTCCAGCGCCATTCGTTTAGTGCGTTGCCTGAATAAAATGGAAGCTTTGATCCTACCAAAATTGATCGCTTCACTTGCTGTGAAACGCTACCCTGCTGAATTGACATTAAAAGAAAAATTCGCAGGTGCAAAAAATATTTATCTTAAAGTCGCAAAATCATATCTGAAACGGAGCGCATAACATGGCTAAGCCTTATTACGAGTTTTTCTGTCCTGTAAAAGTCATTGCTGGTAACGCTGCGTTAGAGCACATCCCTTTTGAACTAGCGACTTTAGGCGCAAAACGCCCAATGATCATTACCGATAAAGGCGTGCGTGCCAATGGTTTACTCAGCCCAATTGAAGCTGCTTTCAGCACAACTGATGCAGTAATTGGCGCGATTTTTGATGATGTGCCACCCGATTCAAGTCTGGAAGTGGTTCGCCTAGCTGCTGAACTATATCGCAAGCAAAAATGTGATGCGATCATTGCGATTGGTGGAGGTTCCGTCATTGATACCTCTAAAGCAACCAACATCTTGGTGTCTGAAGGCGGCGATGATCTGTTGCAATATTCAGGTGCGCACAACCTGCCAAAACCACTCAAACCATTCTTCGTGATTCCAACCACTTCTGGTACAGGTTCAGAAGTGACCATGGTGGCTGTGGTTTCTGATACGCAACGCAATGTAAAACTGGCTTTTGCCTCTTACTATTTGATGCCACATGCTGCGATTCTGGATCCACGCATGACCCAAACCTTGCCACCGCATTTGACAGCTATGACAGGTATGGATGCACTGACACACTGTGTTGAAGCTTATACCTGTTTGGCAGCCAATCCGCTTAGTGATGCCTATGCAAGCGCAGGGATTAAAAAGATCAGCGAAAACCTGTTTAAAGTTTTAGACAATCCTAGCGATGCACAAGGTCGTCTAGAACTTGCTCAAGCATCAACAATGGCTGGGATCGCTTTCTCAAACTCAATGGTTGGCTTAGTCCATTCACTGGGTCATGCGCTTGGTGCCGTTGCTCATCTGCCGCATGGATTGTGCATGAACCTATTCTTGCCATACGTGCTCGAATATAACAAAGAGATCAATGGCGACAAGATTGGCGAATTACTGCTTCCACTTGCAGGTGCGGATATTTACGCACAAACACCTGCTAATCTCCGTGCAGATAAAGCCATTGCCACAGTGCTTGCCATGCGTGATCGCTTATTTAGTCTAACCAAGTTACCACGTACCTTACGTGAAACTGGTAAAGTCACCGAAGCACAACTGGATGAAGTGGCTGAAAAGGCATTGAATGATGGCTCAATCATTTACAATCCAAAAGAAGCAAACCTGCAAGATATTCGTGCAATCCTGCAAAAAGCATGGTAATACATTGAATTAAATAATTTTAATTGAAATAAAGCCTCAATTTTGAGGCTTTATTTTATTTCAGTGAATCTTTATTCATCTTTTTGTTTACCCTTTTGGCAAAAAAGTTGCTAAAAAAAGTGTAAAAGTACTGCCAATTTATAGCGTTTTACGATAGATTGGCGCACTTCGTTTTTTCTGTAGGGGGGATCATTTCGTCTCAAATGATCCTTAAACCATAGCTGATCCTTGATCAACGATTATGAGGATAACGCCGTTGACAAATATCTCTGGGACTCCATCGGTAGCTAAGCTGCAAAAGACACTGGGTCTTTGGCACATTATCATTATTGGTTTAGCTTACATCCAACCCATGACTTTGTTTGACACTTTCGGATTGGTTTCGGAAGAAAGTCATCACCATGTTCCGACCTCCTATATTGTTGCCCTGATTGCAATCTTATTTACTTCAATCAGTTATGGTCACATGATTCGTCGATACCCATCATCAGGATCGGCTTATACCTATGCACAAAAATCAATTCATCCCAATGTAGGTTTCATGGTGGGTTGGTCATCTTGGCTGGATTATTTACTTTCACCGATGGTCAATATTATCTTGGCGGTAATTTATCTAGAAGCCTTGTTCCCAACGGTGAATCATTGGGTCTGGGTAGTTGTGCTCACGGCATTTATGACAGGGATCAACTTACGTGGTGCCCGTTTTGTCGCCAACTTTAATAGCTGGATTGTACTGGTACAGTTGATTGTGATTGCAACATTTACCTATCTAGTTTATGACAAATTGCAAATGGGGATCAATGCGGATGGTGCGATTACGGCTGAAACCCGCTATCAGTTATGGAGTATGGAACCCTTCTGGAATGAACTGACCTCGGTTGGTGCATTAATTACAGGTGCAACCCTACTCTGCTTCTCATTTACAGGTTTTGACTCTCTCAGCTCTTTGGCAGAAGAAACCAAAGATACAGAAAAAACCTTACCGAAAGCAATTTTCCTGACTGCATTATTTGCTGGTGTTATTTTCATTATTAGCACTTACTTTATGCAGATTTACTTCCCGAATGATCCTAAGTCGTATTTCACCAATATTGCTGAAACTCAACCTGAGATTCTGCTTTTGGTCGGCGGTTCATTATTCCAGTCTTACGTACTTGCTTTTGCAATTGTAACGGTCATGGCATCAGGGATTTCTGCACATGCAGGCGTTTCTCGCTTAATGTACGTGATGGGTCGAGACGGCGTGATCAACAAGAAGATTTTCGGTCATATTAGCCCGAAGACTTTTACACCGTCGTATAACATTATCATTGTCGGTTTAGTCGCATTGACTGCTGGCTTTATGGATCTGGATATTGTTATTTCAATGATTAGCTTTGGTGCACTGACAGCATTTACCTTTGTAAACCTGTCTGTTATTTCTCGATATGCATTACGAGATGGCCGAACTAAAAACCTGAAAGACATTATCAGCTTTGTGATTATTCCTTTGCTCGGCTTTATCAGCATCTTTGCAATGTGGCTTGAAATTGAAGAGTCGGCATTGAAGTTCGGTTTATGGTGGGCAATGTTTGGTATTTTATACTTGGGTTATAAAACCAAAGGCTTTAAATACAACGCACCACAACATAATGAATTTGATGACAAGCACTAATCTTCATCTGATTTAAAATAAAAAAGGCGCTCAATGCGCCTTTTTTATTATCTTTCATTTTAACCATGCAACTTTTCAACAATTGCTTTCACACGTTGAGCATAAAGCTTCGCAGTCTCTAAATCACCTGTTGGAATCTCATCGACACTGGCATCTGACGGTGACTGAACCAACAAACCAACTGAACCACCCAAATTATTAATATCCTCGCGTTTAGCCGCTTTAGTATTGGCTGGCAACAAGCCCAAGCTCACCCAAATGCCACCGTGCTGTGACGCCAAAGTTTGTAACTGGATTAAGGTAACTTGCTTATCACCATTCAAACTCGCACTGTTGGTAAAGCCCGCAAAAACCTTATCTTGCCAGCCGCGGGTAAACCAGATTTTAGAAGAAGCATCAGCAAATTTCTTAAACTGCCACGGCGTTGCTGCCATATAAGTTGGTGCACCAAAAACAATACCTTGTGCGTCATTAAGCGTTTGCCAGTCTTGTTCAGTAATCTCACCATTCTGATCAATTTCAATCAGAGAGGCATCAATTGCACCAGCAAAGGTTTCAGCAATCACTTTGGTGTGACCATAGCCAGAGAAATATACAACCGCAATTTTTGTCATGGATTTATCCAGAATTTTTAAAAAGTTCGATTTAATGATATATTTTAGAAACTAGGTGTCAATTAGTTACCATTTGGTAACTAGGGATCATCAGTTGAAAAATTTGAGGGTTTTAAAATGAATCAGGCATTAAAATATGATATTTATCAACAACATTGTCCTGCACGTTTATTTTTTGAAAAAATTGCAGATAAATGGGTTTTAATGATTATCAATGTGCTTGCCCGAGAGACTCAGCACTTCAATTTACTGAAAAAAAGTATTCAAGGCATTTCGCCTAAAGTATTGTCTCAGAAGCTCAAAATGCTGGAGCGTGATGGCTTTATTCAACGGCAAGTCCAGAATACCGCACCGATTCGGGTTGATTACTCACTCACTCCACTCGGCTTAGAAGTTGCAGAAATGGCGTATCAATTAAAAGATTGGGCTGAAAGTAATATCGAACAAGTCATCTATGCTCAACAACATTTTGATTCGATACAAGAACAAGAAATCGAATAACACAATGAGGTACGAATATGTATCCACAACCTTTAATTGCAGTAGCAGATGTTGAGAAAACCAGTCAGTGGTACCAGACAATACTTGGCCTAGAAAGTGGTCATGGCGGCAAAGAATATGAACAGTTACTGTTTGAACAACGTATGGTGTTGCAGTTGCATCAATGGCAAGCACATGAGCATCCACATATTGGTGATCCCAAGCGACTGATTGGCAACGGCGTTTTATTGTGGTTTGAAAGCAATCGATTTGATGAGATTGTACAAAATCTACAAACCCATCAAGTCGAAATTTTAGAAGGCCCTAAATACAATCCCAATGCACATCATCGGGAGATCTGGTTTAGAGACCTCAATGGTTACACGCTGGTGGTTGCAAGCCCTTATGGTGATCTCTAAGCTGCGAACTTAAAGTTGTTTAAAACCTTGTTGTCTCCATGCTTCATAGACAATCACGGCTGTCGCATTGGAAAGATTCAAGCTTCTTGAGTTTTCCGCCATTGGCAAACGAATCCACTGCTCTTGCGGGAACATCAGGCGTACCTGTTCAGGTAAACCACGTGTTTCAGGCCCCATCAATAAGGCAACTGGACGATTCAGATCGACGGTATGCGGTGTCGCACTGCCTTTAGTCGTCAATGGGAAGACATGCTCCACCCCCTTCGCTTTTAAATCAGCAAGGCAAAGCTCGATATTGTCCCAAATTTGCATTCTTGCCCATTCGTGGTAGTCCAAACCTGCACGTTTCAACTTTTTATCATCCAGCTCAAAACCCAAAGGTTTGACTAAATGTAGTTGCGCACCTGTATTGGCACATAGACGAATGATATTACCTGTATTCGCTGGAATTTCAGGCTCGTATAGGACGACATGAATCACAAATTTTCTCTACTTTAAAATCTCCCCTAGCCCCTCTTTTTTAAAGAGGGGGACTCCTCCCTTTTTTAAATGGAGGTTGGGAGGGATTGCCATTTTAACTGTTCACGTAGACTGACCACTTCACCAATAATGGTTAAAGTTGGCGCTACGATTTGATGTTCAGATACCTTAGTTGCAATATCCGCCAATGTACCCACCACTACTTTTTGATCAGGTGTGGTGCCTTTTGAAATTAAAGCCACAGGCATAGTTGGACGCTGACCATGTGCAATCAATTGCTCACAAATGCGCTCCAAACCGACCAGCCCCATATATAGAACGAGCGTTTGGTTCTCATAGACCAGTTCATTCCAAGGTAGCTCAGGCGAGCCTTCTTTTAAATGTCCTGTCAAGAAACGTACACTTTGCGCATAATCACGATGGGTGAGTGGAATGCCTGCATACGCAGAACAGCCCGAAGCTGCGGTAATACCGGGAACGACCTGAAAAGTCACATTGGCTTCAACCAGTTCCTGAATCTCTTCACCACCACGACCAAAGATAAATGGATCACCACCTTTTAAGCGGCATACACGTTTACCTTGCTGTGCATATTCCACCAATAAAGCATTGATGCCATCTTGTGGAACCGAATGATTAGAGCGAGCTTTACCGACATAAATCTTTTCAGCATCGCGGCGGCACAAATCCAAAATGGCCGCAGATACGAGACGGTCGTAAATCACCACATCCGCTTGCTGCATTAAACGCAATGCTTTCAAAGTCAAAAGCTCAGGATCACCCGGCCCCGCGCCGACCAAATACACCTCACCTTTCGGTGCCGTCCATTCAGTCAAAGCTTGCTGAATCAGATCATTGGCAACATCAAGATTGTCATTAAAGACCTGCTCTTTCAGTGGGCTGGCGTACAGGTTTTCCCAAAAGATACGGCGCTCATCAGGATTGGCAATTTTGGCTTTGACTTGCTTACGCCATTGACCAGAAAACTCAGCCAGTTTGCCCATCCCATGCGGCACAATGGTTTCGATTTGGGTACGCAATTGTCTGGATAAAACAGGCGATGTGCCATTGGAAGCCACTGAAATCACCAAGGGCGAACGATCAATAATCGCAGGCACCATGAAACGACAATGTGGAATATCATCGACACTATTCACCAGCAGATTGCGCTGTTCACACTGTTCAAATACGCTTTTATTAACGTCAGGCTGATCTGTTGCCGCAATCACTAAGCGATAGGCTGTTGTCAGAACATTTTCAGAGAAAGGCAATTGAATATATTGCCCTATCGATTGCTCAACAAGCTGATGTAATTCAGGAATGATGTCAGGTGCAATAACATCAACAATTGCACCTGCTTTGACCAACAAGTTTGCTTTGCGGTATGCAATATGCCCACCACCTACAATCAGACAACGTTGCTGTTGCAACTTTAAAGAGATTGGGAAAATTTCCACGTGACGCCTCTATATTTTCAATCTGATTGAGCTAAAGCAAAAACTATGCACAAAATCGATGCAAAGTTTAGTCGATGTAGCTAACACCGCCCATATATGGACGTAAAACTTCTGGAATCTCGATTGAACCATCAGCACGTTGATAGTTTTCCATCACTGCAAGCAAGGTACGACCAACTGCCAAGCCAGAACCATTTAAAGTATGCACCAATTCGATCTTCTTCTGATCAACACGGTAGCGCGCTTTCATACGACGTGCTTGGAAATCACCCATATTTGAGCAGCTTGAGATTTCACGATAAGTATCTTGGCTCGGTACCCATACTTCTAGGTCATACGTTTTAACCGCACCAAAGCCCATGTCACCACCACAGAGCAAAATCTTGCGATAGGGTAATCCAAGTGCCTGCAAAATGCCCTCTGCATGTGCAGTTAAGTCTTCAAGTGCCTGCATAGAGTGCTCTGGTTTTACGATTTGCACCATTTCAACTTTGTCGAATTGGTGTTGACGAATCAAACCACGCGTATCACGGCCATAAGAACCCGCTTCACTACGGAAACATGGCGTATGTGCAGAATATTTCAGCGGCAAACGATCCGCATCGATAATTTCATCACGTACAAAGTTGGTAATTGGTACTTCCGCAGTCGGAATCAGGTAATACTCTTTTTCACCCTGAAGCTTAAATAAGTCTTCTTCAAACTTTGGTAATTGACCTGTGCCACGTAGCGTATCAGCGTTAACTAAATACGGTACATAGGCTTCGGTATAACCATTTTTAAGGGTATGGGTATCGAGCATGAACTGAGTCAAAGCACGTTGTAAACGCGCCAAAGGTCCTTTCAATACGCTAAAACGTGAACCTGTCAATTTGGTCGCTGTTTCGAACTCAAGACCACCCATCATTTCACCAAGATCGGTATGGTCTTTGATCTCGAAATCAAATTGACGTGGTGTGCCCCACTTCAAGATTTCAAGGTTATCGCTCTCATCTTTACCAAATGGAACAGACTCATCTGGCAAATTTGGAATTGCGAGAGATTTTTGCTCAAGTTCAGCTTGTAACTCAGCCAAAGCAACTTCAGCAGCTTTGATTTCATCACCAATGGCAGCCATACGCGCCATAATTTCAGAAGCATCCCCACCCGATTTTTTGATTTGACCAACCTGTTTAGCACCAGCATTACGCTCTGCTTGTAAGTTTTCAGCTTTGGATTGCAAATCTTTACGGCGAGCTTCTAAATCAGCCCATTCTTGCACATTTAACTGAATACCACGTTTTGCCAAAGCAGCATTGACTGCTTCGATATTATTTCTAAGTAATTTTGGGTCGATCATAATCAATCATGAATAGAGGAAAAAACTGGCTATAGTGTAAGGCTTAAACCTAAAAAAATACAGCGCTTGTGCAGCCTCTAGACACGATATGTAGAGGCTGCACTCAAACTAGCCCGCATCTTTTGGCAAGCTCGGCAAGTATTCTGCTTTCACAAACTCTTTGGCAGCGTAATATGGCAAGGTCAATTCACTCATTCCCTCAGCATAAGAAGCCAGCTCATACAGTGGGTAAACAAAGACAATCCCGTTCACGCCATAGTAATAGTTATCGCTAACCTGCAATTGTTCTTTCTTGATGTTATGTTCTTCTAGCCAGTTCTGATTTGCGGCATACAGTTCATCACGCAGCTTGGTATTCATATCAGGTTTAAGCAGCTCATTCACCGTGATATGTTTTTTATTGGTCAAATCAAAGTTCACAAACTCTTGATGTGACATGCCATGTGCTGCTCCTGCTGAATAAGAGTAGCTTTGAATCGCAAATGTCGCCAGATTATAGTTCTGACTTACAAAACGCACATAAGTACTGCTCTCATTCTGTGCCGCCTCGTCCGCAGGCGCCTTAACAGGCTGATCCGTCAAGTTTGCAAATGCATTCGGTTCAGCTTTTTTCATGCGATTTACAAAATATTCATCAATCCATTTCTGATTGGTTTCAACCGTTTGCAAGTCATAACTGGTACAGCCATCTTCCAGACAGACTTTTTGCTTTGGAAGTTTGACCGGTACTACTTTTGCATGAATCAATGGAATATCCACTTTTTCTGTCGTCGCTTTCTGCTCTTGTTTAGGTTGACAGCCAGCCAATGCAACAACGGTCAGAATAGGGAGAATTGGAACAAGTTTTGATAATTGTGAAGTATTCATCGTTATGCATGTCTCAGATGTTTTCCTTCACTATACAAAGCCTTGCTGTCAGAAGAAATTAAGAAATGTATCCAGCTTTCCCTTACATAAAAAAGCCGCAACATGTGCGGCTTTTCTCGGTCTCAGTGATTACTGATCAATAATGTCGGTGCCCTTAGGCGGTGTGAAATTAAACACCGAGGCTGGAATCGACTGATTCACTTTAATATTGCTGAAACGCACATACGTCGTTTGGCCTAAAGAATCTTGCAATACCATCAAGTTCGGCGCTTTATTGGCACCAAAACTAATCGTTAAGCTCTGGAATGCACCATCTTCCTGTTTTGGATATAAGGTGTAATACAGTTTGCTACGATCTGGCTGAGTCACGCGATAAGACTGCATAATCTGGTTGGTATTGCCCGACAACAACAATGCAGGTGTGTTTGCAATTTGGTCATCCAGACTTTGACGTACAGCTTGCTGTAAATCAGGATCGTAAATCCACACCACTTTACCTGTGGTCACAATGGTTTGTTTTGCAGGACTTGTTGTTTCCCAATAAAACTTTCCTGGACGTTCAACTTTCATCGTTCCTTTAAAGGTCTGATTCATATGTTGAGCGGTCAAACCTTTTTTCTGTGTGGCTTTATTACCGTTGCTGTTTGCAACTTTTGTATTTTGTTCAAAATCTGCGGTGAAACGTTGCAAGCCAGATAACTGTTGAACCAGACTGTTTGTTGCTTGCTGAGCCGATGCCGCGACAGGTGCAGCAAATACCTGACTACTCACAACAGGAGCAAGTGTGATTGCACTTAACGTTGCAGCATAAGCCATTTTTTTTACGAAATTCATAAAAAGAACCTTCTATCAGATTTCTACTGTTATGCCGACATCTTACTGTTTTTGATCATTAAAAAAATGAAGAAAAGAACGGGTTTTGTGTAGTTCGTGTCGCAAAGTTCTGCATTATGTATGAAGTTGCGACCTTTATGTAGAGATTGTAAGGATCAAAAAGCAACTTTTTTACTTATTTTCTTGTTTCAGCCCCCAGCCTAACTGAACTTTAATATTTCCCATAAATCGCCCATAAAAAAACCCGCTAAAAGCGGGTTCTTCTGAACTATTAAAACTTAAGCTTCAACAGTTACATAGCGACGGCCAAATTGACCTTTCACTTCAAATTTTACTACGCCGTCAGCAGTAGCAAATAAAGTATGGTCACGGCCCATACCAACATTTGCACCAGCGTGGAACTCAGTACCACGTTGACGAACGATGATGTTACCAGCAGTTACAGTTTGACCACCGTAAACTTTAACACCCAACATCTTAGGATTCGAATCACGACCGTTCTTCGTCGATCCACCGGCTTTTTTAGTTGCCATGTCTATTTACTCCTCGTGTTAGCCTGCAATACCAGTAATTTTCAACTCGGTAAACCATTGACGGTGACCTTGTTGCTTACGGTAGTGTTTACGACGACGCATTTTGATGATGCGGATTTTGTCGTGACGACCATGGCCAACTACTTCTGCAGTTACTTTTGCGCCAGCTACAACTGGAGCACCGATTTGAATGTTGTCACCGTTAACAACCATTAATACGTCATCAAACGTAATAGTCGCGCCAGTTTCAGCTTTCAATAATTCTACTTTAAGGGTTTCACCCTCAACAACACGGTGCTGTTTACCACCGCTTTGGATTACTGCGTACATAATGTACTCCAACTTGCCCGTGTCGTCGTGCCGATAAAGGGACATATCGATCTTAAGACGAACGCCACTGGGGTTATACAAGGGGACAAATTTTAAGTGAAAATTGCTCAAACAACAAGTTATTTTGCATAAATGCCCACATATTGATAACTTGCTTGGATTTTCAAGTAAAATCAATTAGATTGATGGCGGACTTTTTTGATTGATTCCCGTCAAAATTTGAAATACATTTTTTAAAACAAATTATGACAATAACAAACTGTGTTTTGTACCGTCGTGAGTAAAGTAATGGCACTTGGTGGGAACAGCCCTATTTCTGTCTAATTTAAGATCAAAGAGTTCATGATCGTGTTTTAAATAGCGGATTACACAGTCTATATAACAGTTTAGTCATAGATTAATTGCTACACTTGGCAGCATTACCCATCTATACGAGGTTTTTCTTCATATGGTTATCGATTTTAAGCAAGACATTCTCTCCCCTGTTGCGACAGATTTTGCTGCGATGGATCACCTGATCAATGAAGGAATTAGCTCTAAAGTCGGATTGGTCATGTCAGTCAGTAAACATGTTGTTGAAGCTGGCGGCAAACGCATGCGTCCAATTATGTGTTTACTTGCAGCTCGCGCCTGTGGTTTAGCCAATATGCAACAAGCACAGCATCTGGCTGCGGTAATTGAAATGCTACATACCGCAACTTTGGTACATGATGATGTGGTGGATGAATCAAGCCTGCGCCGCGGCCGCCCAACTGCTAACGCGACATGGAATAATCAGACTGCCGTTTTAGTGGGTGATTTCCTGATTGCACGTGCGTTTGATCTATTGGTCGATTTAAATAACATTACCCTACTCAAAGATTTCTCAACAGGTACTTGCGAAATTGCTGAAGGTGAAGTGCTACAACTTCAATCCCAGCATCAACCAGAGACCACTGAAGAAACATATTTAAGAATTATTCACGGCAAAACATCACGTTTGTTCGAACTTGCGACCGAAGGTGCAGCAATTTTGGCAGGTACTGAAGAATACCGTGAACCATTACGCCGCTTCGCAGGTCATTTTGGCAATGCCTTTCAAATCATCGATGATATTCTGGATTACACCTCTGATGCAGAAACATTAGGTAAAAATATCGGTGATGATTTAATGGAAGGTAAACCGACTTTACCGTTAATTTCAGCATTAGCTCATTCAACAGGTGATGATCATGCGATTATCCGTCGCAGTATCGCAACGGGTGGTGTTGAGCAACTGGACAAAGTGATTGAGATTGTTCATCACTCTGGTGGCCTGGAATATTGTCAAAAACGTGCTCAGCAAGAAACAGATGCTGCTTTAGAGGCATTGAAGGCGCTACCAGATAATGAATATCGCCAAGCACTGATCAATTTGACGCTCATGGCTTTACATCGACTACAATAATTTTCTGACTGCTTATGCATTTAACTTTATCTGATCTTTTTTTAAAAATGCAGGAACAGCTTGACCAACCTCAAGCTGTTCTTGACGAAAATCTCCTGATTGAACTGGTCAATCGTATCCGCCCAGAAAACCCAAATGATGCGGATGAAGTCAAACAACGTATTCATGCACTAATCAAAATATTATTACTCACCCCGACTTCAGCAATTCTGCTACAAAACTTTTTACTCAAACTGATTAGCCAGTACAAACAGATTAGTTTATATGCCGATAGCGGTATTCTTTCACTTGATGGTTTCTGGAATCAGCTAGGGCAACGTTTAGGTGCGCATTTCCTTCCCTTAGTTGAAGATGGACAACAACTCAAAACCTTGGTGGGTAAAGTCTTCCATCAGGAAAATGATAGTGAATGGCTTGATCTGATTGATGATCAGGACTGGATTAGCTTATTTAATTTACTGGCTGAGAGTCAAAGCAATACCATTGCAAAGCAAATTTCCAAAAATGAGCTGATCAAAGCCATTACTGTTTTGTCTTATCGAATTAGCGGAATTGGCCTGTATCCTGAGTTTATTAATGCTCAGCCCGATATTACCGAATATGAATCGCCTTTTCTGGTACAAAACCGCGACATCATTGAGTTTATTGAAAAATATAAAAAACAGATTGAAGATCAGGATGCAGTTGTCGTTTTACCGCCACCCGATGCATCACAAGCTTTTGTTATGCTGGATCAATGTCGTGAGGTGGTATTAAAAATACGCCGTGCGACCAAGCGCATCGGGGTCAGTATCAGTTTGACCTATCTCCTGTCCTTACTTGAACAGTCGCTCGATCGGATTGAACTTCTGCTGACCCTGTTGGCCAGCAAAACTGAAGCACGTTATACCGCACTTGGCGAATTGATTATCGATTTGACCAAAGCCCACTATGAGGGCAAAAGTGTCCGTCATTTATTAAGCTCAACCAGTGAACTCATTGCCTTACAGGTGACTGAAAATGCCAGTAAAACTGGTGAGCACTATGTAAGTACGGACAAAGCAGGCTTCTTTGGCATGTACAAAGCAGCGGCTGGGGCTGGCGTGATTATCGCCACGATGGCAACTCTTAAAATTTTGACTGCTCGCTTGGTTCTTGCACCTTTAATGCAAGCCTTCCTGTTCAGTATGAATTACTCACTGGGTTTTTTGCTGATTCATGTGTTGCACTTTACGGTTGCAACCAAACAGCCAGCCATGACGGCTGCCGCACTTGCCACCACGGTACAGCAACAAAAAGGCAGTAAAACCGCCCAGATTGCTGAGTTGGCGGCATTGATTATTAATATTATCCGAACCCAGTTCATCGCGATCTTGGGGAATATTTCAATTGCGATTCCAACGGCTGCACTCATTACTTTCTTATGGCAATACAATCTGGGTGAGCCGCTACTTAACCACGCCAAATCGGCAAAGCTTTTACACAGTCTCAACCCCTTCACTTCTTTAGCAGTGCCTCATGCGGCGATTGCAGGTGTGTGTCTATTTTTATCAGGTCTGATCGCTGGCTATTTTGATAATCTGGCAGTTTACCGTAAAGTAGGGCCACGTCTACGACAGCACCCACGTCTAAAACGCTGGATGGGACAAAAACGCTTAGATAAATTTGCCAGCTATATTGAAACTAATTTGGGTGCCTTGGCGGGTAATTTCCTGTTCGGGATCATGCTGGGAAGTATGGGAACAATCGGGTTTATCCTCGGCTTACCATTGGATATCCGCCATATTGCCTTTGCTTCGGCGAACTTTATTCAGGGTTTGATGACCATTGGTAATCCAGATATCGGTCTGATTATCGTGTCATTCCTCGGCGTCATGTTGATTGGTTTAACCAACTTATTTGTCAGCTTTACCTTAACCATTATTGTTGCGTTACGCGCACGCCGTGTTCGTTTTGCGCAATGGACACCACTGGCTAAATTAGTGTTGACTCACTTCCTGACCCGACCAAGTGATTTTTTCTGGCCGCCGAAGCAACCGGTTGAAGTGGCAGAACAGCCTAAAAACACCTCATCATCTCATTAACTTTGTACAGAAAAGTAAGCAAACTACAAGTCTAACATTTGAACTATTTTTGGATATAATCAAGCCGCCAAAAATAGTTTTAATGGACTGATTTCCCCCAACCTTAATTGCTAAATAAGAAATCATTGCTCAGTTCCAATATCAATGTTTCTTCTGGATGAGATGATTCAGATCTGAACTGGATTTTTTAGATTAACTTAAGTTTGGTAGAAAGAAGACTGCCCTTTTATGACCTATTTTTTAAAGATGTAATGTCAGAATTTATGGGTTTTGATATGGTCAAAAAATAGAGAAAGGACTGTCAAATGCCAAATAATCACTTAAAACCCAAAATGAGATATACATCAAATTTTGTTATGTTTTTTTACTGAACCTTAAAAAAACATCAAAATGAAATTATCATAAAATTTCAAGACTTGACCAAAAGTGTACTCGCGAGTACACTTTCCAACACTCAACAACCCTGAATAATGGTTAAGCAAATAATGAGTAGCGCATGCCGTACCTATTGCTTTGTATTGGTTGCTTTTTTTTAGGATTCGGTGCGATTGGACTAATGAATTCCAACGCATCAACTTTAGACCTTTTTAGTGTTCAAGCTTTTTTTGAGCACCGTTCATTTACGCTTAACCATGTGACAATTCTGCTCTCCCGTCTGGGTGGCATGCCTTTTCTATTATTTTTAACGACATTTTTGTGTATTTACCAAATCTGGATTAAAAATTATAGGAATGTGACATTCATCTCTTTAAGTGTGAGCGGCAGTATTGTGATTGGTTGGCTTCTGAAATGGAGCATTGATCGGCCGAGACCAATGGAGTTTTATCACTTGGTTCAAAGTTATGGCGCATCCTTCCCAAGTGCCCATAGCGTTTATGCTGCAACCCTTGCGAGTTTAGCCATGTTGTTATGTCGACAACATAAATATCGCACCAGTGTCATTTTAGTATCTACTTTGTGGTTTATTTTCATGGGGATATCTAGAGTTTATGCGGGGGTTCACTACCCAACTGACGTTCTTGCCGGTTGGGGAATTGGGTTGATTTGGACTGCGTTGCTTTGGTTTGGGCTGTATCAAAGCACTTTCAGCAACAATTTGTTTTTAGATAAAAAATCTAAATTGAGGTGGAATAATGATGTCGGCTAAGCTTTGGGCTCCTGCCCTAACTGCTTGCGCATTAGCAACAAGCATTGCGCTTGTTGGTTGTAGCAAAGATCCTAAAGATGCACAGCAAGCTGCTGCTGCTCAAAAAATGCCACCTCCAGAAGTTGGTGTCATTGTTGCTCAACCACAAAGCGTTGAACAGAATGTCGAACTGTCAGGTCGAACCTCTGCTTATCAAGTTTCAGAAGTTCGTCCGCAAACAGGCGGCGTTATTTTAAAACGATTATTTGCTGAAGGTAGCTACGTTCAGGCTGGTCAAGCACTTTATCAAATTGATGCAAACACCAACCGTGCGACTGCAGACAATGCACGTGCGGCGTTATTACGTCAACAAGCGAATTTAAATGCTTTACGCGTAAAAGAAGGCCGTTATCGTCAACTTGTAGGAACCAATGCAGTTTCTAAACAAGAATACGACGATATCAATGCTCAGGTAAAATTGGCCGAAGCAGATGTAGCAGCATCTCAGGCAGCATTGAAAAATGCTGAGATTACTTTGGGCTACTCAACTGTTCGTGCACCAATTTCTGGTCAGTCTAGCCGTTCTTCGGTGACACCAGGTGCATTGGTAACTGCAAATCAGGCCGATCCATTGGTAACGATTCAACAGCTTGATCCAATCTATGTTGATATCAATCAATCAAGTGCTGAGTTATTGCGTCTTCGTCAACAACTGAGCAAAGGCAGCTTGAATAACAGTAACAATACCCGTGTCAAAATCACGCTTGAAGATGGGTCTGAATACCCTGTAGAAGGCCAGTTGGCATTCTCTGATGCAAGTGTGAATCCAGATACAGGTACTGTGACTTTACGTGCAGTCTTCTCGAATCCAAACCATTTGTTATTACCAGGTATGTATGCAACTGCCAAGATTTCGCAAGGAATTTTGCCAAACGCTTACCTGATTCCACAAGCAGCGGTATCTCGTTTACCAACAGGACAAGCAGTTGCAATGGTTGTAAATGCTAAAGGTGCGATTGAAACCCGTCCAATCACAACTGCTGGTGTGAAAGGTCAGGACTGGATTGTGACAAATGGCCTACAGGCTGGTGATAAAGTTGTTGTTGACGGTGTCGCTAAGGTCAAAGAAGGACAGGAAGTGTCTGTAAAACCTTATCAACCAAAAGCAGCTGAAGGTCAAAATGCAGCGCCAAAAGCAGCTGAACAACAAAAGCAAGCCAACTCACCAAAAGCTGAACAAAAAGCAACTTCAGAAGCTTAAGGGGTAGATTGCATGGCTCAATTCTTTATCCATCGCCCAATTTTCGCTTGGGTGATTGCACTGGTCATTATGTTGGCGGGTATTATCACGCTTACAAAAATGCCAGTTGCACAATATCCGACAATTGCCCCCCCCACGGTAACGATCTCTGCGACTTATCCTGGGGCTTCTGCTCAAACTGTTGAAAATACCGTTACCCAGATCATTGAACAACAAATGAATGGTCTTGATGGTTTACGTTACATTTCATCGAACAGTGCGGGTAATGGTCAAGCATCGATTAACTTGAACTTCGAACAAGGTATCGATCCTGATATCGCACAGGTTCAGGTTCAAAATAAACTACAATCTGCAACAGCACTTTTGCCTGAAGATGTACAACGTCAGGGTGTAAAAGTGACCAAGTCTGGTGCCAGCTTCTTACAGGTTATTGCATTCTATTCTCCAGATAACACGCTTTCTGCCTCTGACATTAAAGACTATGTAAACTCAAACATTTCTGAACCGCTTAGCCGTGTTGCAGGTGTGGGTGAACTTCAAGTCTTTGGTGGCTCATATGCGATGCGTATCTGGTTAGATCCAGCAAAACTCACGAGCTTCAAACTGACACCAACCGATGTTGCAACCGCAATTCGTGCACAAAACTCGCAAGTTGCAGTCGGTCAGCTCGGTGGTGCGCCATCAACAGCTGGTCAAGTGCTGAATGCGACAGTGAATGCACAAAGCATGTTGCAAACACCTGAGCAATTCAAAAACATCTTCCTGAAAAATGCATCAGATGGTGCACAGGTTCGTTTAGGTGATGTTGCGCGTGTAGAACTTGGTTCAGATAACTATCAATTTGATTCGAAGTTCAACGGTAGCCCTGCGGGTGGTGTTGCAATCAAACTTGCAACAGGTGCCAACGCACTTGATACCGCAGCAGCAGTTGAAAAACGTTTATCTGAGTTACGTCATAACTATCCAACTGGTCTAAAAGACAAGCTTGCTTATGACACGACACCATTTATTCGTCTGTCAATTGAGAGTGTTGTACATACACTGATTGAAGCAGTGGTCTTGGTATTCATCGTCATGTTCCTGTTCTTGCAGAACTGGCGCGCAACGATTATTCCAACACTGGCTGTACCTGTAGTTGTACTCGGTACATTTGCAGTCATTAATATTTTCGGTTTCTCGATTAACACCTTGACCATGTTCGCCATGGTACTTGCCATCGGTCTTCTGGTGGATGATGCCATCGTTGTGGTCGAGAACGTTGAACGGGTAATGCAAGAAGAACATCTGGAACCTATTCCTGCGACTGAAAAGTCAATGAGTCAGATTTCTGGTGCTCTGGTGGGTATTACCAGTGTATTAACAGCGGTATTCGTACCAATGGCATTCTTTAGTGGTACGACTGGGGTAATTTACCGTCAGTTCTCTATCACGTTGGTTACGGCGATGATCCTTTCCTTGATCGTGGCATTGACCTTTACCCCTGCCCTGTGTGCGACCCTGTTAAAGCAACATGATCCAAACAAAGAAGAAAGCAATAACATTTTTGCGCGTTTCTTCCGCTGGTTTAACCGTAGCTTCGAAAAAGTTGCAGAGAAATACCAAGGTGGTGTCAATCGTATGACACACCACAAGTTATTCTCTGGGGTACTTTATATTGCGGTAATCGCAGCTTTGGTCGGCATCTACAAAATGTTGCCATCTTCATTCTTGCCAGAAGAAGACCAAGGTGTGGTCATGACTTTAGTTCAGTTACCACCGAGCGCAAGCTTGGAACGTACAGATAAAGTCATTGATACCATGACGGGCTACTTCCTGAATAAAGAAAAAGACAGTGTAGATTCAATCTTTACCGTTGCTGGTTTCTCATTCACGGGGGTGGGTCAAAACGCGGGTCTTGCCTTTATTAAGTTAAAAGACTGGAGCGAGCGTACATCGCCTGAATCACAGATCGGTGCCATTATTCAACGTGGTATGGCATTGAACATGATTGTGAAAGATGCATCGTACATCATGCCATTACAGTTACCTGCAATGCCTGAATTGGGTGTCGCGTCTGGTTTCGATATCCAGTTGAAGGATGTAAGCGGTCAAGGCCATGAGAAACTGATTGCTGCACGTAATGCAGTATTAGGTATGGCATCACAAGACAAACGTCTTGCAGGTGTTCGTCCGAATGGTCAAGAAGATACACCACAGTACCAGATCACGATTGATCAAGCACAAGCTGGTGCAATGGGTATCAGCCTTGCAGATATTAACACGACCATGAGCATGGCTTGGGGTGGTTCATATATCAATGACTTCGTTGACCGTGGTCGTGTGAAGAAAGTTTATGTTCAGGGTGAAGCGAATACTCGCATGATGCCTGAAGATTTAAACAAGTGGTATGTACGTAATAACAAAGGTGAAATGGTTCCATTCTCTGGTTTTGCCAAGGGTGAATGGACTTATGGTTCTCCTCGTCTAGAGCGTTATAACGGCGTATCATCTGTGAATATCCAAGGTACACCTGCGCCGGGCGTCAGCTCTGGTGATGCAATGATCGCCATGGAAGAAATTATTGGTAAGTTACCGTCAATGGGCTTAACAGGTTTCGACTATGAATGGAGTGGTTTATCTTTAGAAGAACGTGATTCTGGTAGCCAGACAGCGCCATTATTGGTTCTTTCATTATTGATCGTATTCCTGTGTCTTGCTGCCTTATATGAAAGCTGGTCAGTACCTGTGTCTGTGTTACTGGTTGTACCATTAGGTATTGTCGGTGCATTCACATTGACTTGGTTAGGTATGATTATTAAAGGAGATCCAAACTTATCCTTTAACATCTACTTCCAGGTTGCGATTGTTGCTGTAATTGGTCTTTCAGCGAAGAACGCCATTCTGATCGTAGAGTTCGCCAAAGAATTGCAAGAACAAGGTGAAGACCTGTTTGAAGCAACTTTACATGCGGCGAAAATGCGTTTACGTCCAATCATCATGACGACTCTTGCTTTCGGTTTTGGTGTATTGCCATTAGCCCTTGCAAGCGGTGCGGGTGCTGGTAGCCAACACTCGGTTGGTTATGGTGTACTGGGTGGCGTAATTTCTTCAACACTTTTAGGTATCTTCTTCATCCCTGTATTCTTCGTGTGGATTCGTAGTATCTTTAAGTACAAACCTAAAACTTTAAATACTCAGGAGCATTGATCGTGATGCAAACTGTATGGTCTATTTCCAGTCGTGGCATTGCAATCTCTGCACTCGCGCTTTCTTTGGCTGCCTGCCAAAGCATGCGCGGGCCAGAGCCTGTTGTAAGCTCAGATGTTCCTGAAAGCTTCGCCTCTTATGGCAATGCTTCTGGAAAATCAATCGCTGAACAAGGTTACAAAGATTTCTTTGCTGACCAGCGCTTACTTCAAGTGATTGATATGGCGCTTGCCAATAACCGTGATTTACGTACTGCTACTTTGAATATCCAAAAAGCTCAGCAGCAATACCAGATCTCGGAAAACAACCAGTTGCCAACTATTGGGGCAAGTGGTAGTGCCGTTCGTCAGGTCACCCCTACCCGTGATCCAAACAACCCGTATTCAACCTATCAGGTTGGCTTAGGTCTGACTTCTTATGAGCTAGACTTCTGGGGTCGTGTACGCAGCCTGAAAGATGCAGCACTAGATAGCTATCTCGCGACACAAAGTTCACGTGATGCAACGCAAATCAGCTTAATTGGTCAAGTCACTCAGGCTTGGTTAACTTACTCATTTGCAAGCGCACAACTTAAACTTGCGGATCAGACGCTAAAAGCACAACAAGATTCGTTTAACCTGAACAAAAAACGTTTTGATGTCGGTATTGATAGTGAAATTCCTGTGCGTCAGGCACAGATTTCAGTTGAAACAGCACGTAATGATGTTGCCAACTACAAAACCCAGATTGCTCAGGCACAAAACTTGTTGAACTTACTGGTGGGCCAGCAGGTTCCTCAGAATCTGTTACCGCAACAGCAAGTTGCACGTATCACGAAACAAGGTGTATTAAGCGCTGGTTTACCAAGTGACCTACTGAACAACCGTCCAGATGTCAAAGCATCTGAATACCAGTTAAGTGCTGCGGGTGCGAATATTGGTGCTGCGAAAGCACAACTGTTCCCAACCATTAGCCTCACTGGTTCTGCGGGTTATGCATCGACTGACTTGAGTGATTTATTCAAATCAGCCAATGGTCTCTGGTCAATTGGCCCAAGTCTGAATATTCCAATCTTCGACTGGGGTACACGTAAGGCCAATATCAAAATCTCTGAAACAGATCAGAAAATTGCCCTGTCTAACTATGAAAAGTCAGTACAATCAGCTTTCCGTGAAGTGAATGATGCATTGGCTACACGTGCTAACATTGGTGATCGTTTAACCGCTCAACGCCGTTTGGTTGATGCAACCAATACGACCTATAAACTTTCAAATGCCCGCTTCCGTGCTGGTATTGATAGTTACCTGACTGTGTTAGATGCTCAGCGTTCTGCTTACTCAGCGGAACAAGGTTTGTTGTTATTACAACAAGCTGACCTGAACAATCAGGTTGAACTTTACAAAACGCTTGGTGGTGGCTTAAAAGCATCGACCAGCGAGACTGTAACGCACCAACCTTCAAGCTCAGAACAGCACTACGCAAAATAATTTGATTTTGCAGATAAAAAAGCTCACTTCGGTGAGCTTTTTTATTGCAACAATTGCGAATATTTCTTATCTTCAAAGACTGAAATATTGATGATTTAGAAAAATACTATGTTACTGAGCAGTTTAGAATCTGTACCCGGCCATGAAATTTTACGTCAACTTGATGTGGTTTATGGCAGCACCGTCCGCAGTAAGCATGTCGGACGTGACCTCATGGCGGGTTTAAAGAATATCGTCGGTGGTGAACTGACAGGCTATACCGAACTATTAGAAGAATCACGCCAAGAAGCGACCCAACGTATGATTGATAAGGCACAAGCTTTAGGTGCCAATGCCATTGTCGGAATTCGTTTCTCGACATCGAATATTGCCCAAGGTGCCTCTGAGTTATTTGTTTATGGAACAGCGGTCGTGGTTCAGCCTGTTGCACCTAAACTCCCAGATCCATTCGGTGCATAGGCAATCGTATGGAAGGATTAATTTTTCAGATTGTTCTTTTTCTGATTCTCTTTGCTGTGGGTTGGGGCTTTGGTCGCCATATCGAGCAGAAACACTTACGTGAACTGGATGAAAAAGAACGACAGTTCGCCCATATTCGGATTGATACCAATCGCTTTGTACAAACCACAGCATCTGGGCAAATGATCAGCAGTAATGTGGTGATCTCTCATGATTATTTTAAATATGTACTGGCATCCATTCGAAACTTCTTTGGGGGTCGTCTGGTCAGCTATGAAAGCGTCGTTGAGCGCGCACGCCGTGAAGCGGTAATCCGACTCAAGCAAGAAGCACATGCCATGGGTGCTAAACAAATTATGGGGGTTCGCCTCAGTACCACAGAATTAGGGATGCAAGGTGGCATGGTTGAAGTGTTTGCTTATGGAACAGCAATCATAGAGTAAGCCATGCTCTTCTGGACGTTTGCTTCAGTCGCCTATTTGAGAATTATCGTAGTACCAATAAAATAAAAAAATGCCTCGACTTATGAGGCATTTTTTATAGCTTAGATTTTTAAAGTTAATGAAATAAAACAATCGCCTTTTGTAAGGTAAACCAGATGCCTGCCAGCAAAGGAAGACCTACGACCAGCCATGCAAACACAACGGTAATCGTCTTTGATGGTGCATGTGCTACATCACTTTCTACGCTTAAATCTTGTGGTAATTTTTCATGCGCCAGAGCCTTCTCAGCAGCCAATTCAGCCTCTGTCATATATTTATCGTCATCAACTGGTTTGACCATTAAATTGAGTACAAACCCAATCGCTAGCATAGCCGCCAAAATATACATCGTCGTATCATACGATTGCGCTTGAGCTACGCCATGGGCCAGTTGATAATCTCGAATATTGGTAATCAGTAAAGTTCCTAATACACCAGCCACAGACCACGCTGTTAGCAAACGTCCATGAATTGCCCCGACCATTTGTGTACCAAAAATATCCGCCAGATAAGCAGGTACTGTGGCAAAGCCCCCGCCATACATTGACAGAATGACGCAGAAAGCTAAAACGAATAAAGGTAGATTTTCCGCATGGGCCAGTTGTGGAATCGAAACGTATAATAAGAAACCTAAGGCTAGAAAAATGAAATAGGTATTTTTACGACCAATAAAATCCGATGCAGATGCCCAGAAGAAACGTCCACCAATATTAAACAACGACAGTAAACCGGTGAAACCCGCGGCAAAGGTCGCAATCTGCATTTTTTGTTCTGTATTTAATTCATTAATACCGATCTCTAAGCCGATCAGACGTCCACCAAATACTTCCTGCAACAAAGGAGAAGCCATCGCTAAAATGCCAATACCCGCCGAAACATTTAAGCACAGGACGCCCCAAATCAGCCAAAACTGCTTGGTTTTCCACGCCTTATTTAAATGCACATGACGACTGGTGACCAGAGCATTCGCCTGGGTTGCTGCTGGTTGCCAACCACTCGGTTTCCAGTTTGAAGGCGGAATCCGATAACCGAATGCACCTCCCATCATAAAAACAAAATAAACAGCGGCCAATACCAGAAAGGTTTGCCATACCCCCACAGAAATATCGGTCGCGAAGAACTTCATCAACTGATCCGCGAGCGGTGCACCAATCATGGCGCCGCCACCAAAGCCCATAATGGCAAGACCTGTTGCTAAACCTCGACGATCTGGGAACCACTTAATCAGAGTAGATACAGGTGAAATATAACCCAGCCCAAGCCCGATCCCTCCGATTCCACCGCCCAGCCACAATAGCCACAACTGATGCGTATATACACCTAGTGCAGCCAAGATCAAACCACCTGCCCAACAAAATGCGGCAACTACACCCGCCTTACGCGGTCCTGCATGTTCAAGCCAGCCACCAAACAAAAAAGCGGATGAACCTAAAAATACAAAAAATAAGGTGTACATGATGCTTAGGGTAGATACGCTCCAGTCACAGGTCGTGGTGAACAGTTGTTCAAGCAAACCTATATCTTTACATTCAATCGGCGCATCTATTCCCAGAGCTTTGGACAAGGGTAACCAAAATACGGAAAAACCATATGCCATACCAATACTGAGATGAATTGCCAGTGCAGCAGGTGGTAGCAGCCAACGATTATAGCCTGCGTGGGCAATCGTCCGCTCCTTGGCCAAAAGTGAAAGTTGTCGTTCCATGTACAGTCTCCATGCCTTCGTGCTTAAAGAGAGGCAAGCTTTTTTTCGTTTTCGTTCCGGCAGCGGCTAAAGCTTATTCTTAAGCTCTGTACGATGTCGTTATGTTTGGGTAAAGATCAACCTACCGATTGTGCATAACATCTATGATTTTGATCAAACAGCTTTTACCAATAAAAAATAAAGAAATAATTTAATAATTTTTAAAAATCCTGTGTCATGCACAGGATGTGTTGCTCTACTCTGCAAAAATCGCTTGCCAATAGTGATAGGTTTTCTCTTCGCCATTCTCTAACTTAAATTCATACGACATCTGACGCGTTTCAGCAATTTCAAATTCAACAGGATGTTTGAATAAACCGCCCGCATAAGCAAAGCTATGATATTCGCCATTTTCACCACAGACATCCACGCCCGCTGGCATATGCTCAATCAAAGCTGCATCAATATCCTGCCCGATAAAGGATTCATCAAGTTTGCTGGCATCCGTCACAATGATTTTGGTTTTAATACCTGAATCTAAAAAATCCTGCATTACCTCAGCCGAATTAAGATTCCATATCGGCTCAACCACTTCAATACCTAAAGGATGCAAACGATCTTCACGATATTGCCGTACATCGCTCAAGTAAATATCGCCAAAGATAAAATGTTCAACGCCTTGTGCTTTAAAGTGATTGGCAGCATCCAGCATGCGTTGTTCATATACCGGAAGGTTCTTTGGTAAGAACACAGGATAGAGCGGAATACCAATACTTTCAGCCTGCTTTTCTAGCAGCCGATGTGGAATCGCATGCATCGAAGATAACTCGGTTTCTTCATTCACAGTGGTCAATAAGGCGATGACCTCAAACTCATTTTGCTGTAAGACCTTATACAAGGCCAAAGAAGAGTCTTTACCACCGCTCCAGTTAAAAACGGCTTTTTTACGGCGATCTTCTGTCATTTCGTCCTACCCTTTAAATATTATGGCCAGCTGTTTTACGTCATGATGTCAGTCAGTTAAATAATCCCAACAGTAAAGTTAAGCCTGCAAAAATCCACATAACATGAGGTAAAAATTTTGGTGCCTTTTTAATCATGATCGGTAGGGCAACCAGACTAGCTAAAAAACTGATAGATGCAGTTAACATAAAAATGAAGATTGCGGCATAGCCACTCCCCCCTTCAAAATCCGCCATATTAAACGTGAATAACCAGCTCAATCCTCCACCAACAGAAATACTGGCAGTCAATGCCAGCAATACATAAATGATGATCGCTGTTATTGATACTCGATGATTCGAGGAGGGTTGAGATAAGTTTTGATTATCTTCCACTTATACTTCTACTTCCTTTAAAAATAATAACACTCACACTCACACTCATTTCACTTTCATTTTGCGAATCATTTTATAGAGCAAGCTTGGCGATAAACGAGAAACCAGCACGCCCAGTTGTTCTTTTTTCCCACCAACCACAATGTACTGATCCCCTGCCATCAATGACTCCACCACACGCTCGGCAAATACATCGGCATCTAAACCATTTTCAATTGCTTTGTCTTGATGGCCTTGCGGTTTACCTTCGCCATTTAATGCATTGAATGAGACATTGGTTTTTACAAAACCTGGAAAGACTACTGAAACTTCTACACCATCATTCGATACTTCAGCACGCAAGCTATTGGCCCACATGTGAATGGCTGCTTTGGCTGCTGAATAAGTCGCGCGATATTGCGTACCGAGTAAGCCTGCAACACTGGATACAAACACCACACGGCCTGATTTTTGTTTCAGAAAAGTCGGCAATACAGTCTTGGTAAAGAACACTTGCGAAAAGTAATCAACTTCCATAATGGCGCGCTCAGTATGCATAGTCGTATCCTGAATCAAGGCGCGTTGACTCAACCCTGCATTATTGATCAGCCAGTCAATCCGCCCTTTACTTGCCAGAACCTGTTCATGCGCATGGCGTACCTGAGCTTCATCGGTAATATCAGCAGCAATTGAAAGATGCTGTTCTGGCTTGAGTAAACCCACGCGTACCGCTTCCAGCTCATCGTAACGGCGTGAAGTCAAAACGACCTGTGCACCTTGTAGTGCACATTCACGTGCCAGTGCTTTGCCTAAACCCGAAGAGGCACCCGTAATCCAGACCACTTTATTTTCAAGACTTTTCAGTTTTGCCATTTTTATATCCTACCTATGCTGAATGGCGCATAAATTTGAGGAAGTAATCCACATACGTTGCAGCCAGTTGCTGATCAATCTGGGTACTCAATTTTTCCAAACGTTTATATCCCAGATGCGTGGTCATATTGATCACGCCATTTAAGGTTTTATCCACCACAAAATTGAACTTTAAACATTTTTTCGGTTCACGAATCAAGTGATCCACACCCGTATCAATTACTTCGGTGAGTAATTTAAGCGAATTTGAAATTTCATTGTGATCGCCATTTGCCAGTTTCTGGCTAGAGGCCTTGACCTGCTCTGCCAACGGTTGCTTGACAGGATAAGTCATATAAATGGTTTCATCTTCGATCTGTAAGGTTTTTGAAAGATATTCAACCAGAGGAATTAAACGATCATTGCCAAAAAATGAAATTGACCACGGCATATATTTACGAATCGCTTCCAGAATTTGCTGAATCACTTTTTCGGATTCACCTGTTTGCGAATATTGTTTATTTTCTTGTAATAGAACGATAAAAACCTGTTCAACGACTTCACAAGCCATCTCGGATAAGACGCTCCCTAAAGCGCTGGCCTGACTTTCTTTATTTCCTTGTAATAATTGCGTTCGAATATGCGCAAACCTTGCGTAAGTGTCCGCATGAATATTTAAAAAAACGGCGGTGTTCATTCTAATAACCCTAATTGTTAGATTCCATAAAAAAGAGCTTGTTAAACAAGCCCTTTTATCAAATCTATTTTTCTATCATTTTTGGCGTTGTACCCGCCGAATTTATCACACTCTATTCTGTATCAACATGCATAAATGCTAAAAAATGGTTCACACAATCAGTTGCAGCATTGCTATCAACCTGATTGCTCATTTTTTCCAGACGTTTATAACTGAGATGGGCGGTCATATTAATCACGCCATTCAGGGTTTTATCCACCACCATATTAAAGTTGAGGCATTTTTTCGGTTCGCGGATCAAATTGGTCACACCCAAATCGACAATCTGGATCAACGTCTGGAAGACATCCACCATGTCGCTGATTTCATTATTCTTGAGTCTTGTCACTAAAGCATGTGCCTGTTGTACCAAGTGTCGATCGATCGGATAAGACACATAGACCTGCTCGTCGTGATACTTGATCATATTGGAAAAATAATTAGCAAAGGGACATAAGCGTTCATTGCCAAATAAAGCAATCGACCAAGGCATATATTTACGTACAGCACCAATGATTTGCTGGATGACTTTTTCAGATTCAGCCGTATATTTTTGCGTGATCTGTGTCGGCTGGCGGTTCTGAATGAGTAAGACTGAAAAAACTTGCTCAACAATATCACAGGCAATTTCAGATAGGACCTCACCCAGCATTCGTGCCTGACTTTCCGTTGTCCCCGCATTCAATTGCTGGCGAATCGTTTCAAACTGTCCATGCGTAACTTCATTAATCTTCAATAGAATTGAATAACTCATGACCATCATCCCTTTTTAGTTTTCGCATTTTTATATTGTTGTTTTATGCAGCAATATCTTTTAGTTATGTGATGCATTACACATAAATTTAATCTTATTTGTTTAAAAATCCAACGCCTTTCATCGGTTTTATAAGAAAAAATCAAAGCTTATAAGTGCCTTATCAGGATTCAGCCCATCTTGCATCAATTAGGGGCATCATCCGTAAAAAAGCCGAATTCCTCCTCAAATAACAACTGGAATAAACCGTAATTGATACATTATTTGAGCGGCTTTACTGAATCAGCGATGGCATGTTGAAAGACCTACAGAAGCGAGGATTTTTTGCTACAATAGATACAATTTTTTATTCAATTTTAATCTTCTGTACTATGACTGACGCTCAATCTGCTCAAAATATTGCAACCACTTACGATCCAACCGAGATCGAAAAGAAGTGGTATCAAATCTGGGAACAACAAGGTTACTTCAAGCCATCAGGTCAAGGTGAATCATTCTGTATCATGATTCCGCCGCCGAACGTCACGGGTAGCTTGCACATGGGTCATGGCTTTAACAATGCCATCATGGATGCCCTCACCCGCTACAACCGTATGATGGGTAAAAATACCCTATGGCAACCTGGTACTGACCACGCAGGTATTGCAACACAGATGGTGGTAGAACGTCAGTTGGGTGCGCAAAACATCAGCCGTCATGACTTGGGCCGTGAAAAGTTCATCGAAAAAATCTGGGAATGGAAAGAACAATCAGGCGGTACGATTACGCGTCAGATTCGTCGTCTAGGCTCATCTGTAGACTGGTCACGTGAACGTTTCACGATGGACGAAGGTTTATCCAATGCGGTGAAAGAAGTTTTCGTAAAACTGCATGAAGATGGCTTAATTTACCGTGGTAAACGTCTGGTTAACTGGGATCCGAAACTACAAACTGCCCTGTCTGACCTCGAAGTTGAGTCTGATAAAGAAGAAGCAGGTTCGTTGTGGCACTTCAAATATTTCTTTGAAGACAAATCACTCCGTACCCACGATGGTAAAGATCACATTGTTGTGGCAACCACACGTCCTGAAACATTACTGGGTGATACTGCCGTTGCGGTTGCACTGGATGATGAACGTTATTCACATCTTGTGGGTCAGAACATTATCCTGCCAATTACAGGTCGTGCTGTTCCAATCGTTAAAGATGAATATGTTGATAAAGAATTTGGTACGGGCTGTGTAAAAATCACCCCTGCACACGACTTCAATGACTATGAAGTGGGTAAGCGTTGTGAATTACCAATCATCAATATCTTCAATAAAAATGCAGAAGTTTTGGCTGAGTTTGAATACATTGCCAAAGCAGGCGAACAGATTTCTAAAACGATTGCTGCACCAGCAGACTATATCGGCTTAGAACGTTTTGAAGCGCGTAAGAAACTGGTTGAACAAGCAGAAGCTGAAGGTTGGTTAGACCAGATCCAACCTTATACCTTGAAGCCACCTCGCGGTGACCGTTCTGGCGTGATCATTGAGCCATTATTAACGGACCAATGGTATGTGAAAATTGCGCCATTGGCAGAGCCTGCAATCGAAGCCGTAAAAGATGGTCGTATCAAGTTCGTTCCAGAGCAATACAGCAACATGTACATGGCATGGATGAACAACATTCAGGACTGGTGTATTTCACGTCAGTTGTGGTGGGGTCACCGTATTCCAGCTTGGTACGATGCTGAAGGCAATGTATATGTAGGTCGTGACGAAGCTGAAGTTCGTGCCAAAAATAACATCCCAGCAGATACTGCATTGAACCAAGATGAAGATGTATTAGATACATGGTTCTCATCTGCGCTCTGGACATTCTCAACCTTAGGTTGGACGGGTGATGTAGAGAAAGATGCGGCCAATGATTTCCTCAAAACCTTCCACCCAACTGATGTTTTGGTGACGGGTTTTGACATCATCTTCTTCTGGGTTGCACGTATGATCATGATGACCCTGCACTTCATGAAAAATGAAGATGGTTCATCACAGATTCCATTCAAGACTGTTTACGTTCACGGCTTGGTACGTGATGGTGAAGGTCAGAAGATGTCTAAGTCTAAGGGTAACGTGCTTGACCCACTCGACCTGATTGACGGTATCGATCTTGAAAGCCTTGTTGCAAAACGCACTACAGGTTTGATGAATCCGAAACAGGCAGCGAAGATTGAGAAATCAACGCGTAAAGAATTCCCAGAAGGTATTCAGGCTTACGGTACAGATGCAGTTCGTTTCACCTTCTGTGCGCTTGCTAACACGGGTCGTGACATCAAGTTCGATATGAAGCGTGTTGAAGGTTACCGTAACTTCTGTAACAAGATCTGGAACGCAACTCGTTTCGTGTTGATGAATGTTGAAGGTCAAACCGTTGGTCAAGAAGCACGTCCTGATCTTTGGGAACTTCCTGAGCAGTGGATCATGAGCCGTCTGCAAAAAGCAGAAGCTGCGGTACATCAAGCATTCGCGACCTATCGTTTAGACCTTGCTGCACAAGCAATCTATGACTTTATCTGGAATGAATACTGTGACTGGTACGTTGAGTTAACCAAACCGGTTCTGAACGATGCCAATGTTTCTGAAGAGCGTAAAGCTGAAGTTCGCCGTGTGTTACTTGCAGTAATGGAAGCATCTTTACGTTTGGCACATCCATTGATGCCGTATTTGACTGAAGAAATCTGGCAAACGCTTGCGCCGATGTTAGGCAAAGGCGGTGCAACGATTATGACTGCGCAATACCCTGTTCCTGATCAAGCAAAAGTGAATGATCAAGCTGAAGCAGATATGCAGTGGTTACAAGGTCTGATTGGTGCGGTACGTAATATCCGTGGTGAAATGGGCTTAGGTAATGCGCGTTTATTGCCTGTATTGCTGCAAAACACTTCTGATGCTGAACGTGAGCAAATCACGCGTATCGAAGCATTGTTTAAAGCATTGGCGAAAGTTGAAAGTATTACTTTCTTGGCACAAGGCGAAGAACCACCGCTTTCATCTTCAAGTGTTGTGGGCCATGCCTCTGTATTTGTACCAATGAAAGGCTTGATTGATCCTAAAGCTGAATTGGGTCGTTTGCAGAAGGACTTGGATAAAGTTCAAAAGCAACATGATCAAATTGCCAATAAACTTTCAAACGAAGGTTTCGTAGCGAAAGCACCAGCAGCGGTTGTTGAAGGTGAAAAGGTTAAATTGGCTGAGTTTGCTGATCAGTTAGCGAAGATTAAGCAAAGTATGGAGCAAATTGCTGCGCTTTAAACGGTAATTTGAATAAAAAAACCCTCAATTGAGGGTTTTTTTTATTCAGAAAATTGCTCTTGCGCTAATTGTAATGTTTTAGGTCCTATCCCTCGGATAGTTTTTAAATCATCGAAAGTAACTAAACCATTGTTCTGAATTCTAAACTTATAAATAGCTTTAGCAATATCGCGCTTAATATTCAATCGCACTTCAAAATCATCCAAAGTGGCTGTCTTCAATGAGGGCTTAGAATTAATGCTTACTTGTGAAGAATCTAAATAATCTAAAATATCAGAAAGCATTAAATATAAATGAAAAACAACACGCGTTGCTTCTAATTGACTAACATCAGCATGAACACCTTTATTTGTCATTTTGTAGTTTTTCTCTAACCATGAACCTAAATAATCAACATGTATTTTAGCCAAATCTCTATTACTTTCCGATTCAATTGATTCAGACATAAATTGCCAAAGACGATTAATATATTGATTAGCTTTAAAAGTTCTTTTATTAATAATTTTATCATTTGGTGGATAGAGCTTATCAGCTAAAGCTTCTAATAATCTACGACACGATGTTAATGCTTGTGACCATTCTTCTGAGCTTTTAGAGGATATTCCTTTGAATGCAAGCATTAATTGTTGTGCCAACTCAGGCTCTAAATCAAGCAATTTATCATCGACAGCATTCTTCAGTAAATCAAAACAACTACTTGAGGTATCTGAATACTTATATTTATTGCTTAACTTCACACAATATTCATGGGCTTTTTTCTTTATATAATCAATATGATCTTGTACATTTTTTAAATAAAGAGTCTTATCATTTCCATTCTTTTTTAAATATGGCAATTGATCTTCCAATACATTAATTGAATGATCTAAACCTCCAGTAGAAGTTATGCTTTTTATATTTACGAACTGTGAGGTAAATATAAAATCAGTATCAATCTCCTTATCTTTTAATTCTTGAATTTTTGCTTTAAAAACAGAAGAAGTAAGGCTTACTGGTTTTTGTTTTTTTTCATATTCTTTATTAATTAATATCAAAAGCTCCTTTACATAAAAAACGTATTTTTGATTTCCTAGCTGAATTTCGGACCAAACATATATATTTTTTTCATCTAGCAATAATGAAGCGCGTGACATTTTTTGAACTGCGACGGTTACACTACCTTTTGCTGATTCAAGTTCATTTAAAGAATCATTTAAAAGTTTTATAGCTTCTGTTTTTTTATCAGACATTTTCAATCTACTCAATTTAATTTTAAATATTAGACTTTTATAAGGTTACTTAATTAATTTTCAAGTCATATATAGCCTTCTCCGACCAGAAGAGAACTAAGTCAAAATTTATAGCGTCCCATGCCCCAACATCATCTCCACCCCACTCACCTTCTTCATATGCTTTAAACGTTCCTTTTCCCACTTCAACTGCTGCTTTAACTCGGCACAATCCGCATCTATGGCTTTATACACATCACTAATATGCAGATGCTCAGCTTTTACTTTTTTCGCCAACTGAAAAGAATCTAAAATTTCGTCAATTTGACTTTCAAGCTGCTGACTCTGTGCATCCAAAGCCAATTTATAAAACTTCACTTGCTCCGCCGATAGCTCTTTAGCGCCTACACCTTTATTTTGTTCAAGCTGTAATTGAAGCTTGAGCAAATAAAACAAATCCTGCTTTTCATAGGCCTGATTCGCCTGTTGGAACAACTCAGTTTTTTCTTCTTTCTTAGTCTTGTCTTGCTCACGATCGGGATGAATCATGGCAGCAATTTTTAAATACACAGTTTTCAACGATTGCGCTGCCATCTGCTCAGCTTGTTCACGTTTTTGCTGTTGTCTAAGTTGCTTGGCCTGTTCACGTGCCTGTTGCTGCTCGGCTGCATATTGCTCAAAGTCATCTTGTTCTAATTCTGTATTTTGTTCATAACTTTCATTCTGTTCAAATTTGGCTGACTGTACTTTTTTATTCTTTTTAGCCAATTGCTGGGCATGTTGCTGATAAAAAGTATCGATCTGCCTGACCAGCGTTAACTGTTCATCCTTCAACATTTTGGAACGCTTTAACATTTGCGCAAGCTGGGCAATTTTTTCATCCAGTTGCTGCATATCAGCTTTGGAAAACTCATGCTGTTGCAACAAATTCCAAAGTTGATCCAACTGCTGAAACAGGATTTCATGCAATTCGCTATACACAGGCATCAGCTTTTGCCTTGTGTGCTGTTGAATCTCGGCTTGCGCATTCTGCCATGTGGCAAGGCTGATTTTTTGCTGTTCTATTTGATCAATCAGGCGATTTAGCTTTTTCTGCTGTGAGGAAGGTTCAGCCCTTTTCTTTAAACTGACTTTAAGATCAAAAGACATAATACTTCCGCCTAAAAATAAAAAAGTGTAGCAATAATCAGACGGCGAAAGTAGCGCGCTCGAATATAATCAGCTCTATAAAGAATAAAGCCGCCCAATGGAGCGGCTTATTCAATCAGATTAACGGATTACTGTGCGGTATAACCACCATCCATCACCACAGCCTGCCCTGTGATTCCTGCGCCTTTACTGCTGGCAAGGAAAATCGCATAATCAGCAATTTCCTCCACGCTGAGTAAACGCTTCTGCGGCACCATCGCTAAAATTACATCTTCCAAAGCACTTTCCAGACTCACATTTCGGGTTTTCGCCAAGTCGGCAATTTGCCCACGTACCAACGGTGTATCGACATAACCTGGGCATAATGCATTTACAGTAATCCCGTCACGCGCACATTCCAAAGCTGCCACTTTAGTCAAACCAATCACCCCATGCTTGGCACTGTTATAACCCGCCTTACCCGCAAAACCAATCAAACCATTGATCGAAGACATATTGATAATCCGGCCATATTTTTGTGCTTTCATAATCGGAAATGCATGTTTAATTCCGATAAATGAACCTGTCAGCATCACCTGTACCAGTTTCTGATAAATATCCGTGGAGAAATCTTCAATCGCTGCGACATGCTGAAAACCCGCATTATTGATCAGGATATCCAGACGACCGAAATTTTGCATGGTCAAGTCAATTGCCGCTTTATACGCCTGTTCATCGGTCACATCACATGGCGCAGATAAGGCTTCAAAACCTTGCTGGTTTAACTGCTCAACCGCTTGCTGACATTTCTCGGCATTAACATCAGAAATCACTACTTTTGCGCCTTCCTGAGCAAATTTTTTCGCAATTTCTAAACCAATGCCACTGGCTGAACCAGTAATAAATGCCACTTTGGCTTCGAGTTGTTGAGTCACGGTAGTACTCCTGTTCTTGATGATCTGTATCGCTCGCCAATCAATATAGGCAAGCTCAAATTAAAATTCGTCTTAGACAATACCGAACCATGTAAATGCAGCAATCACCACAAATACCGCTAAGGTTTTAATCACGGTCACTGCAAAAATATCTTTATAGGATTGTTTATGGGTTAGGCCTGTCACCGCGAGTAAGGTAATCACGGCACCATTATGTGGAAGCGTATCCATACCACCTGACGCCATCGCTACCACACGATGCATTACTTCGGGTGGAATGCCCGCAGCCACAATGGCAGCGTTATAGGTCTCTGCCATCGCACTCAGGGCAATACTCATCCCGCCTGAAGCCGAACCTGTAATCCCTGCCAGCACAGTCGTCGTTACCGCACCATTCACCAACGGATTGGTAAAGGTAGTACCAAGTGCATGACTGATCAAAGCAAAGCCTGGCAATGCTGCAATGATTGCACCAAAACCATATTCAGAAGCGGTATTCATCACCGCCAGCAATGAACCACCAATACTGGCATTTACACCTTCTTTGAAGTTAGTTACCACGCGCTGATAATCAAACAAGATCGCTGCAATAATCCCGACGATCAAGGCCAAACCAACTGCCCAGATTGCGCCTGTTTTTGCCACATCCACGCTGTAATTCGCTAAACCAATTGCATTAAAATCAAAACCATTCGGATACCATTCTTTAATTGCAGTAGACAGATAACGGTTCATGACCGCAACCAGAATCAACGGAACAAAGGCCATACATTGACGTAATGCTGAACCATGAGTCGGAGTTGATGCCTCAACATCGGCAGTCGCTGGCGTGACTTTATCCTCAGCAGCAAATCCCGCATAACCCTCGCCTGCACGCGCCGCAGCTTTACGACGTGACTCCAGATAGAGTAATCCCATGCCCAAGACGAAGATCGCTCCGATCACACCCAAAAACGGTGCAGCATAAATATTGGTACCAAAAAATGTGGTTGGAATCACGTTCTGAATTTGTGGTGTACCCGGCAGTGCATCCATGGTGAATGTAAATGCGCCTAAGGCAATCGTGCCCGGAATTAAACGTTTTGGGATATTGGCCTGTTGGAACAACTGATTGGCAAATGGATAAATCGCAAATACCGCCACAAATAGGCTAACACCGCTATACGTCAGAATTGCACCGAGTAAAACCACGGTTAAAATCGCTTTTTTAGCACCAATCCAGTTCACAATGGTACGGGCAATGGACTCGGCAATCCCTGACATTTCCACCACTTTGCCAAAGATCGCACCCAGCAAGAACACCAGAAAATAATCTTTGATAAAATTGACCATTTTGGGCATGAAAACGCCTGAATAAAACGGCAGCACATTGGCAGGGTTAATCAGAAAAACCGCCAACAATGCGCACAACGGCGCCATCAAAATCACGGAAAAGCCACGATAGGCGGTGTACATCAACAAGCCTAAAGACAGCAGAATGACAAATAAGTCCCACATATTCTTTTACTCCATTTTCAAGAATATATGTCAGGGTCAACCAAATATTTTTTTTATACTGTGGTGGTTATCCTAACCATAAAAATTTTAATACTGCCTACTGCAGCACATAAATCACAACAAAGACGCGCACTAAAAACGTATTTTAAAATAGCATTAAAATCATAAAAAACAATATCATTAAAACAAAATAAATAATTTAAATTATTATTAAAAATCAACAATATAATAAAATACACTGTAATAAATTTAATTGATTAATAAAACAAATCAACTATTCAAAAATACT